>JBHADS010000138.1:0-11768 GCA_041855185.1 Lautropia sp.
ATGGCCTGGATCGGCAGGCTGCCACCCAGTTCGTCGTCACCCAGCGCTGCGGCCCGCAGCAGGCCATCGGCCAGCACCGGAGCAAAGTCGGCCAGCAGGCTCTGCGCGGACTGCTGCCCGAGTGGCACCAGCTTGACCGCTGCCATCACCGCGCCCTCCAGCCAGCCGAAGCCATAGGCCAGCGCCAGCGCATCGGCGGGCAGCCCCCAGTGATGCCCGAGCCAGGCCATGCCGCCGGCCTGGGTCAGCGGCAGCAGCGGCGACCAGAGCGAGTCGGAGCCGGGCAACTGCCACCCCGCCAACAGGCGGGCGAAGGCGGCACCCCGCTGCGCTTCCTCGGTGCGCAGCTCCGCGGTTTCGCGGTTGGCCAGCAGAAACTCGCTCCAGTGCCCGAAGGCGACCGGATCATCTTCCGCGCAGGCCCGCTGCAACCGGCCCAGCACCGGCCAGTCCAGCCGGACCAGGGTCTCGTCGATCTGCATGCCCAGCCATCGACGGAAATCCGCCTCGTGCCGCACCCAGCCCGCCTCCACCGCCCATTCCAGACCCTGCGAATAGGTGAAGCCACCGACCGGCAGGTTGGCACTGCCGAGCTGCAGCATCCGCAACTGATGCAGGGCAGCTCGGCGGCTATCAGGGTTTGGGCTCGCGTTTGGGTTTGGGTTTGGGTGCGGATTCTGGCTTGGGTTCCGGTGTGTGCAGGGACGAGCGCCAGAGTCAGAGCAGGAACCGGAACCAGAACCGGAAACGGCGGAGGGTCCGAGCCTGGATTCTGGATCGACCCAGTCGGGGTCCAGCCGGCACGAAGCATCTGGCATGACGCGTATCACCGCCTCCGGTCGTTCAGGCCAACAGCCAGGCTGCGGCAGCGCCCATCAGACTGCTGCCCGCCATGCGACGCAGCCAGACGTGGCCGCGCAGCATCCCACCGATGCAGAAGCCCAGCGCCAGCAGTCCAAGACTGACGCAGCCAAAACCGGCAAAGAACTCCAGCGCCCCATAGGAGGGCGCTTCCACGCCGTGGGCCCAGCCGTGGGCCAAGGCCAGCACCGGCACGAGCATGACCAGCGCCGGCTGCCGTGCGCCCCAGGCGATTGCCAGCCCCGCGCAGAGCACCGAGGCGATGATCAGCGTCTCCATGCCGACAAAGGCACCGAACTGCCATCCCAGCCCGGCCCCCACCAGCAAGGCGGCCAGCGTGGTGAGCGGCAGCTGCAGGCTGCGCCCGGTCAGCGCCGCCAGCGCGCCCGCTCCCAGAAGCATCAACAGGTGGTCGATGCCGGTGACAGGGTGCAGCAGACCTGCCTGAAAGGCGTGGAAATGCTCATGCCCTGCACCACTGTGAGCCAGCGCCGAGCCGGCACCCAGCGCAAGGAACAGCACCAGACAATCAATAAGCTTCCTCATTGTTTTCTCCTTGAAGAATGAATATCACCATGCCCATGCCCATGCCCATGCCCATGCCAATGCCCATGTTCATGGTCGGGGTCGGGATTGGGATTGGGATTGGGATTGGGATTGGGATTGGGATTGGGATTGGGATTGGGATTGGGATTGGGATTGGGATTGGGATTGGGATTGCAATCCAGGCTCTGCTCATACTCATGACCCTGGCTCTTGCCCTGACTCTGGCTCTTGTCCTGACCCTGGCTCTTGTCCTGACCCTGGCTCTTGTCCTGGCTCTGAATCTGACGCTTGTCCCGATCCTTGTCCTGACCCTTTTCCAGGACCTGATCATGGTCATGGGCGTGATCGTGATCGTGACCGTGACCATGCCGATGATGAGCCGACGAATGATAGGCACCTGCTTCCGGCTCGAAGGGTGCTTCCTCGACCTGAACCTGTCCGCCCAGCCCGCGCACCATCTCGTCCAGCACATGATCGTGCTGGTAGCGGGCGAAGCCCGCGCCGATCTGCAACGGCACATGGCGATTGCCAAGGTGATAGCAAAGGCGTGCCAACAGCAGCGGATCGGCGCAGCGCACGGTCGAGACCGTTTCCGCGGCCGCCAGAATCCCGATGCGCTGGGTGCCGCTTTCATCCTGCAGCACATCGCCGCCCCGGATCAGCTGCCCACGATCGAGCACGAAACCCGCATCCCGGCCATCATCCAGACGTATCCGCGCCCTGCTCCTGACCCGCACATCCAGCGGCAAGGTGGCACATCCATCGACCGGCCCCTGATAGCCCCGGGGCAAGCGCTCCGTCAATACCAGCATGAGTACCTCCATGAAATCGACAATCTCCTGAATGCGTCGAATCGACGGACTCGCCCGGACATCCTGAACTCGTCGCCTTGGCTGAGCGGCTCCTGCCGTTCCTGATTTTCATGACGCATGGCAGGCACTAGAACAGGAAATATCGCTGCGCCATCGGCAGCTCGGTGGCCGGCTCGCTGCGCAGGCAGACACCGTCGGCGCGCACTTCATAGGTCTGCGGATCGACCTGGACATCGGGTTGCGCGCCGTTGTGGATCATGTCCTCCTTGCGCACCTGCCGGCAGTTCCGGACCTCGCCGATCAGACTCTTGAGCCCGAGGCGGGCGGGAAGTTCCTCGGCCAGCGCCGCCTGCGGCAGAAAGCTCATCCGGGTGGCGTGACGGGCAGCGCCGAGCGTGCCGAACATCGGCCGGTAGTGCACGGGCTGCGGTGTCGGAATCGAGGCATTGGGGTCGCCCATCGGCGCGGTGGCAATCAGACCGCCCTTGATCACCAGCGCAGGCTTGACGCCGAAGAAGGCCGGCGACCACAGCACCAGATCGGCAAGCTTGCCGACCTCGACCGAACCGACCTCGTGCGCGATGCCGTGCGTGATGGCCGGGTTGATCGTGTACTTGGCGATATAGCGCTTGACCCGGAAGTTGTCGTGCCCGGCCTCATCCTCCGGCAGTGCTCCGCGCTGCTGCTTCATCCGATGCGCCACCTGCCAGGTCCGCAGCACCACCTCGCCGACGCGGCCCATCGCCTGCGAATCCGAGGAAGTCATGCTGAAGGCGCCAAGGTCGTGCAGCACGTCCTCGGCGGCGATGGTTTCGCGGCGGATTCGGCTTTCGGCAAAAGCCACGTCCTCGGCGATCGCCGGGTCCAGATGATGGCAGACCATCAGCATGTCGAGATGCTCGTCCACCGTGTTCTGCGTATAGGGCAGCGTCGGGTTGGTCGACGACGGCAGCACATTGGGCAGACCGCAGGCAGCGATGATGTCCGGCGCATGGCCGCCCCCCGCGCCTTCGGTATGGAAGGTATGGATGGTGCGTCCGCCGATCGCGGCCAGCGTGTCCTCCAGAAAACCCGCCTCGTTGAGTGTGTCGGTGTGGATCGCTACCTGCACATCCATCTCGTCGGCCACCCGCAGGCAGTTGTCGATCGCGGCCGGCGTAGAGCCCCAGTCCTCATGCAGCTTCAGGCCGATGACGCCGGCGCGGATCTGCTCGCGCAGCGGCTCGGGCTGCGAGACATTGCCCTTGCCGAGCAGCCCGATGTTGACGGGCAGCGCATCGGCAGCCTGCAACATGCGAGCGATGTTCCAGGGCCCCGGCGTGCAGGTGGTGGCACTGGTGCCGGCGGCCGGCCCGGTGCCACCGCCGATCATCGTCGTCACCCCCGAGCACAGCGCCTCCTCGGCCTGCTGCGGGCAGATGAAATGGATGTGGGCATCGATGCCGCCTGCCGTCAGAATGCGGCCTTCACCGGCAATCACTTCGGTGGAGGCACCGATCTCGATCGTGACCCCGGGCTGGATGTCGGAATTGCCGGCCTTGCCGATGGCGGCAATGCGCCCGCCCTTGATGCCCACGTCGGCCTTGACGATGCCCCAATGATCGACGATCAGCGCATTGGTGATCACCAGATCGACGGTCTCGGCGGCACATTGCTGTCCCTGTCCCATACCGTCGCGGATGACCTTGCCGCCGCCGAATTTGACTTCCTCGCCGTAGACGGTGTGATCCTGCTCGACCTCGATCCACAGATCGGTATCGGCGAGCCGCACCCGATCGCCGGTGGTGGGGCCGAACATGTCGGCATAAGCCTGCCGGGATACGCGACTCATGCGGCCTCCCCGGAACGGCGCCGCGCCTGCACGCCGGCGCGCAGCGAGGATGCAGCGCACGCAGCCGCCATGCTCCGCGCCGAAGCGCCGGAGCACTGCCCGGCATCGCCGCCGCCCTCCTCATCCAGCGCCCCCATCACTGCGCCACGAAAACCGTGCACCTGACGCCGCCCGCCCAGCACCACCAGGGTGACGGTGCGTCGCTGGCCCGGCTCGAAGCGCACGGCTGTACCTGCGGCGATATCGAGGCGGCAACCCCATGCCTGCGGCCGATCGAAGACCAGCGCCGGATTCACCTCGAAAAAATGAAAATGCGATCCGACCTGGATCGGACGGTCGCCATGATTGGCCACGGTCATCGTCACCGTGGTGCGCCCGGCATTCAATTCGATCTCACCAGGCATGATCTGCATTTCTCCTGGAATCATCTGCTCTCTCCTTCCATTCACCGTGAACCGGAAGCCCGGGTCTCATGAATCACTGAATCGGATCGTGCACCGTGACCAGCTTGGTGCCATCCGGAAAGGTGGCCTCCACCTGGACATCGCTGATCATCTCGGGCACGCCCTCCATCACCTGATCCCGGCGCAGCACATGCCGGCCGGCTTCCATCAGATGCGCCACCGTCTCGCCATCGCGGGCACCTTCCAGAATGAAGGCACTGATCAGCGCCACCGCCTCGGGATGGTTCAGGCGCAGCCCGCGCGCCAGCCGCCGTTCCGCCAGCAGCGCTGCGGTGAACAAAAGCAGCTTGTCCTTTTCTCGGGGTGTCAGATCCATTGCATTGCTCCTTCTCCATCATTCACAACACCGGGCACTTTCGGCGGAGCCGTCCGGTGATCGCGGGTCCCATCCATCGCTCAGGTCGCCCAGATCCGCGGCATGCAGGGCGCACGTTCCAGCAGCAAGGGGCGCAGCGTCCGCCAGGCCCGTTGCAGGTTCTGCTGCAGGCGCTGGTTGTCGTCGTCGAGCAGACGAAGCACCAGCAGCCGATCCAGTCGTGTCGCGCCGGCAGGACGCTGCAGCCCCTCCAGCAGACTGCGCACCTGCTCCAGCAGCGCATCGTCGGCAGGCCAGGCCAGCAACGTGGCCGAGAGCGGAAATCCGCCCAGACCAAAGCGGTCAGGCGACGAAACATTCAGCACCTCGTGCAGCAGCATCCGTCCTTCCCACGAGACCGACAGCCGCGCGCGCAGGCTGCCACGCTCGAAGGCTTCGCCCAGCACCGGACGGCCCAGGCACTGCGACTCCCAGGCCAGCAGCCGGGCGCTTCCGCTCAGCTCGAAGTGTGTCCGCATCCCGACCCGTGCCCCGGCAAAGAAGATGTTGTCCTGCGGCAGCCACTCCAGCACCGCGCCGTCGTCCACATGGAAATGCTGGCTGAGCAGCGCCTGCTCGCCGGCGCTGCGGTAGAACTTGGTGGCGCCGGGCATGGTCAGCAGGGCGTGCGCCTTCGGCCCCACCACGACGCGCAGATCGAGCCAATCGCCACCGACCACACCACCCGGCGGATGAAGCAGATAGGTATGACAGACCGGCCCCTCGGGATGGAAGGGACGTTGCACCAGCATCGGTCCTTCGTGGCGACGGTGCGTCAGCAGGGTTCGCCCCGAAGGATCGGCCGCATAGCGCAGATCGAGCCGTGCCTGCCAGCCCTGTCGTCCGCTGTCCGCGCGCAGATGTTCGCCTGCACGCGGCGCCAGGCTCGGCTCGGGGAGGAGTGCGTACATCACAGGTCTAGACAGACAGATAGGATTTGAGCAGTGCCTCGTCGATGTCCTCGCGCCGGGTTTCCAGCACCAGCCGGCCGCTTTCGATCACGAACAGCCGGTCTGCCACATCCAGCGCAAAGGACAGCACCTGCTCGGACACGACGATGGACAGATTCCGCGCCCTGCGCACTTCGTTCAGCGCGGCGGCGATCTCCTTGATGATCGACGGCTGAATGCCCTCGGTCGGCTCGTCCAGCAGCAGCACCTTGGGATCGGTGGCCAGGGCGCGGGCGATGGCCAGTTGCTGCTGCTGACCGCCGGACAGATTGCCACCCTTGCGGCGACGCATCTCGAAAAGCACTGGCAACATCGCATAGATCTCATCCGGTACTCTTCTGGTCTCGGCGTTCTCGAGCCCGGTCTCGATGTTCTCCTCGACCGTCAGATTCGGGAAGATCATCCGTCCCTGCGGCACATAGGCGATGCCCTTGGCGACCCGACGAAAACTCTCGTCCCGCGAGACATCCTGCCCGGCCACCTCCACACGGCCACGGACCAGCGGCAGGATGCCCATCAGCGTCTTGAACAGCGTGGTCTTGCCCATGCCGTTGCGCCCCATGATCGCCACCGTCTCGTTGGGCGCCAACGAGAAACGGATGTCGTGCAGCACCTGACTCTGCCCATAGGCGGCACAGACATCGATCACCTTCAGATTGTCCCCGCCCGTTCTGCTCTCGCTCATGATTCGTCGCCTCACTCAATGACCCAGATAGACATCGATGACGGCCGGATCGCTCTGCACCTTCTCCATCGAGCCTTCGGCCAGCTTGCTGCCCTGATGCATCACCGTCACCTTGTGGGCGATCTGCTTGACGAATGCCATGTCGTGCTCGATGACGATCACGGCGCGCCCCCGGCAGATCCGGTTCAGCAGAGCAGCGGTCTGGTCCCGCTCGGCCGCACTCATGCCCGCAACCGGCTCGTCCAGCATCAGCAGCTCCGGCTCCTGGATCAGCAACATGCCGATTTCCAGCCACTGCTTCTGCCCATGCGACAGCAGGCCCGCCTCCTCCTTCAGCCGATGCTGCAGGCCGATTTCCTCGGCCACGGCCTGCACCCGGTCACGGATGGCCGGGGTGGCGCGAAAGCGCAGCGCCCCCAGTACCGAACAGTCCCCCAGGAAGGAGACTTCCAGATTCCTGTAGACCGACAGATTCTCGTAGATCGACGGTGTCTGGAACTTGCGGCCGATGCCCAGACGCACCCGACGGTACTCGGGGATGTCACGGACTTCCTGGTTCT
This sequence comes from Lautropia sp., assembly GCA_041855185.1. Lineage (GTDB taxonomy): Bacteria > Pseudomonadota > Gammaproteobacteria > Burkholderiales > Burkholderiaceae_E > Lautropia. The sequence goes on from JBHADS010000138.1 coordinate 7,065, forward strand.
TGAACTTGATCGAGCCGCTGGTGGCACGGGTCTTGCCACAGATCAGATCCAGCAGCGTGGTCTTGCCGGCCCCGTTGGGACCGATGATGACGCGCAGCTCATCACGATCGACATAGAGGCTCATGTCGTTGATGGCCTTGAAACCGTCGAAGGAAACGCTCAGCCCCTCGACCGCCAGGGTGAAATCGGTGTTGCTCATCGGCGCGCCTCCGTTTCGGAGAGCGTTTCAGGATCTCGGCTCTCCACAGCATCATGATTCGACTCCGAATCGGTTTTCCGGTTCATCCAGGGTTTTATCCGCGCATCCCACAAGCCTGCCAGCCCCATCGGCAGCAGCATGGTGACGCCGATGAAGGTGGCAGCCATCAGGTACAGCCAGAGATCCGGAAAACTTTCGGAGAACAGGGTCTTGCCGGCATTGACCAGCAGCGCGCCATAGACCGCTCCGACCAGACTCATCCGGCCGCCCAGCGCTGCATAGATCACCATTTCGATCGAGGGAACGACCCCCATCAGCGAGGGCGACATGAAACCGACCTGCAGGGTGAACAGCGCACCGCCGATACCCGACAGCGCCGCCGCCAGGCAGAAAACGAAGACCTGATAGCTGGCCACGTCATAGCCGGAGAAGCGAACCCGGTCCTCCTTGTCGCGCAGGGCCAGCAGCAGCGTGCCGAGCTTGCCCTGCTGAATCCAGCGGCACAGGGCGATCGAGGCGATCAGCAGCAGTACGCTGACGAAATACAGCAGATACTTGGCAGAATCGGTGCGAATGTCCCAGCCCATGAAAGTGCGCAGATCGGTGATGCCGTTGACACCGCCGGTGTAGCCCTGCATCCCGATGATCAGCACCGTCGCCAGCACGGCGATGGCCTGGGTGATGATCGAGAAATAGACCCCGTTGACCCGTCGGCGGAACAGTGCGGTGCCGATGACCCACGCCACCAGCGAGGGCAGCACCACCACCGCCAGCAACGCGAAGCCCAGGCTCCTGAAAGGCAGCCAGAAGGCGGGCAGCTCGGTCATCTGGCTCCAGTCCATGAAATCCGGAATGCCGGGCGTGCTCTGATTGGCGGTGTTGGCCACCGTCGATGCCTCCAGCTTGAGAAACATCGCCATCGCATAGCCGCCCAGCCCGAAGAAAACCCCCTGCCCCAGACTGAGGATGCCGCCATGCCCCCAGAGCATCACCAGACCGACGGCGACGAAGGCATAGCACAGGTATTTTCCGACCAGATTCAGCCGGAAGATGTCCAGCCCCACAGGCAGCACCACCAGAAGGATCAGCGCCAGCACCAGCAAACCACCCATTTGGTGCCGGATGATCCAGTTCTTCATATCAAGCATCTTCTTCGCTCCGTGAATGCGGCATGTCGTTCATGCCAGCGCGACCAGGCACAGGCGCCATCGCACACAGGCTCGTTTCGTCCATCGCTCACGCCCCCTCAACGCCGCACCTTGCTGGCAAAGAGTCCCTGGGGCTTCATCATCAGAATGACGATGATCAGGGTCAGCGTCAGCACCTTGGCCGCCGAGCCGGACAGGAAGAACTCGGCGATGGTCTGCGTCTGCGCAATGCTGAAGGCCGATGCGATGGTGCCGAACAGACTCGTGGCACCGCCGAAGGTCACGACCAGGAAGGAATCGACGATATAGAGCGAACCCGTGGTCGGCCCGATCGAACCGATGGTGGTGAAGGCGGAGCCCGCAATCCCGGCGATGCCACAGCCGATGGCAAAGGTCAGCCGATCGGTCTTTCGGGTATCGATGCCGACGGCATTGGCCATCACCCGGTTGGCGACCGTGGCCCGCACGCGCAGCCCCCAGCGGCTGCGATAGAGTCCGACCAGCACCAGAGCTGTCACCAGTGTGGTGAGGCCCAGCACGAACAGACCATTGAGCGGAATTTCGAGCCCGTCGCGCAAGGTCCAGGCGCCCAGCAGCCAGTCGGGCATCGGCGGGCTGACCTCCTTCGGGCCGACGAAGCTGCGAATGCTCTGCTGGATGGCCAGACTGACGCCCCAGGTGACGAGCAGCGTATCGAGCGGGCGCTTGTACAGATGGCGGATCAGCGCCCACTCCATCAGCCAGCCCAACGCAAACGCCACCCAGAACGCAACGATGATGGCGAGCGGAAAGTACATCGTACGCAGCGCAGGAAACCAGGTATCGGCCAGCACCGATACCCAGAACACGGCGTAGGCGCCGAGCGTCATGAATTCTCCGTGTGCCATGTTGATGACACCCATCTGGCCGAAGATGATCGCCAGCCCCAGCCCCATCAGCAGCAGGAATGCAAACCAGGACAAGCCTGCAAAGCCCTGCATCACCGTCATGTTGAGGATCTCTGCCCCAGTCATCTTGCTCTCCTGATCAGCGATAACCCGTCGGGAAGGGGTCCGGGCGGATCAGCTCATCCGACTCGGCCACTACCCGGAAGCTGCCATCGGGCAGCCCCTGCGCCACCCGCGCCCGGCTCCACAGATGGTGGTTCGGATCGATGCGCACATAGCCTTCGGGCGCATCCGGCCACTCGATGCCCGGCGATGCCGCCGTGACCCGATCCACATCGAAGCTGCCTGCCTTCTCCACCGCAGCCTTCCAGAGCCACGGCCCCAGATAGGCGGCCTGGGTCACGTCCCCGATCACCGAAGCCTGTCCGTAGCGTGCCTTGAAGGCAGCGACGAACTTTCGGTTCGCGAGCGAATCGATCGACTGGAAATACTTCATGCAGGAATAGAAGCCAGCGAAGTTCTGGCCACCGATCCCCGTCATCTCATCTTCGGTCACGGCCAGGGTCAGCAGAAACTGTCGGTCGCCGGTGATGCCGGCAGCCCGCAGCTGCTTGTAGAAGGCCACGGTAGAGCCGCCCACCACCATCGTGTAGACGCAGTCCGGGCGCGCGCCCTTGATCTTGTTGATCACCGAGCTGAATGTGGTGTGTCCGAGCGGGTAATACTCCTCGGCCACCACCTCACCGCCCAGCACCTGCTCGATGTGGCGACGGGCGATCTTGCTGCTGGTGCGCGGCCAGATGTAGTCGCTGCCGATCAGGAAGAAGCGCCGTGCGCCCTTGGTCCGATGGGCCCAGTTCAGCCCCCAGATGATCTGCTGGGTAGCCTCCTGGCCGGTGTAGATCACATTGCGCGACTGCTCCAGCCCCTCGTAGAAGGTGGGGTAATAGAGCAGTCCGTTCTCCTGCTCGAAGACCGGCAGCACCGCCTTGCGGGAGGCGCTGGTCCAGCAGCCGAAGACGGCAGCCACCCGGTCATTGACCAGCAGCTTGCGCGCCTTCTCGGTGAATACCGGCCATTCCGAGGCGCCATCCTCCTTGATCAGACGGACCCGACGACCGAGCACCCCGCCCCTTGCATTGATTTCCTCGATCGCCAGTTGCTCGGCCTGGATCGCGCCCGTCTCGGAAATCGCCATCGTGCCGGTGGCCGAATGCAGCTGCCCGACCGCCACCTCGGTATCGCTGACCGCCAGCCCGGTGCTGTTGATCGGCGAAGTTGCGCCCACCCGCGCCGAATGCCCGCCGACGAGACCGAGCACCGGCAACGCTGCCAGCCCCTGCACCCATTGTCGTCGTCCTGCGCGATGCACGGGCCGCGCACCCTTTTCGTTGTCGATATGTCCGTCGTCGCTCTGCTTCACCTTGTCCGGCTCCCATCATCATGGCGGCCATGATTTGGCGGCTCAGCACCGATGACGATGTACCGAAACAGGGAGGATTCTCTCTCCTGCCTGCGCCCCCACAGCATGACCGCAGCGAACGAGGCGACACATCGGCATTGGCGACACGCGAACCGGCCCGCACCATGCACACCTCTGGTATCAAGCACATTGCGTGCCAACCTGGAGATTTTTTGGGAAATCAGGCGTTTTTCGCGTGCTGGAGCGCGTTTTCAGCGGCGCGCACGGGTTCCCGGCCATGCCCCGGGGGCTGTTACGCACCAGGACGGTGCTGCCGCTGCCCTCCGGGAAGGCATCCCAGGGCGCCTGCCGTGTTTCATGACGGTGCAGTGCAGCACGGCTCAGTGGCGTCCGATCCGGACGCGGATGCACAGGCACCCGGGAGCACCTGGGGAACGCCGTACCTGTGAATGTTCGTTCGCCCGGGTGCTTGTGCGCCCGGGAGCAGTACCTGTCGGGAAGGGAGCCGACGGCTGGAAACGACGGCTAGAACAGCACCTCGTGCACGGCAGGCTCGGTGCGTGCGATCAGTCGGCCATGACGATAGGAAGCCACGACCGGAGCGTTGTGGCTGAGCGCCTGATACCAGTCGGGGGCATCGAAAATGACGAAGCTGGCGGGGTTGCCGACGGCGATGCCGTAGTCCGACAGGTTGAGGGTGCGGGCGGCGTTGTGGGTGATGAAGCGATAGGAACCGAGGATATCGGCGTGCCCCATCATCTGCGTGACGTAGAGGCCATTGAAGACGGCATCGCGCAGATTGCCGGTGCCCAGCGGATTCCAGGGATCGACGATGTCATCCTGCCCGAAGCTGACATTGATGCCGGCTGCCGTCAGCTCCTTGACGCGGGTGATGCCCCGGCGCTTCGGATAGGTGTCGGTGCGCCCCTGCAGATGGGTGTTGACCAGCGGGTTGGCGATAAAGTTGATGCCGCTGAGCCGCAGCAGACGCAGCAGCCGGATGAAATAGGCATTGTTGTAGGAGTGCATGGCGGTGGTGTGGCTTGC
>JBHADS010000139.1:0-2756 GCA_041855185.1 Lautropia sp.
GGCCCGCCCGCACTCAGAGCACGGTTTCCACCATCCCATTATGACGAAGCAAGGCATCCAGTTCGGGTGCCCGTCCTCTGAACGCCTTGAATGAGTCGATGGCCGGTCGGCTGCCGCCCACGGACAGTATCTCCTTCAGGAAACGCTCACCGACGCCCGGGTCGGTCAGACCGGCTTCCTCGAAGGCGGCATAGCAGTCGGCCGACAGCACTTCGGCCCATTTGTAGCTGTAGTAGCCCGCTGCATAGCCACCCGCGAAGATGTGGCTGAAGCTGTTCTGGAAGCGATTGAAGGCGGGCGGAATGAGCACTGCCACCTCGTGCCGCACCTCGTCGAGCAGGCGCTGGATCGCGTCGCCGCTCTCGGTTGCCGGGGTCTGCGTGCTCAGCGTGTTCGCGCCGGCTTGCTGTGGTGCGCCTGCTGTCGCGCTGCCTCCTCCGGCATCGGTGTCCTCGCTGGTGGCGTTTGCCCGGGAGGCACCATCTGCTGCCGTGGCAACCGCCGGCGCTGCTGCGGCGCTCTGCGTTTCTCCGCGCGCTGCGTCGGCCTCGAAGCCAAGTCGCTGGTGCAGTTGCATGTCGAACAGCGCAAACTCGATCTGCCGCAGGGTCTGCAGCCCGGCCTGGAAATTGCGGGCCGCCAGCATCCGGTCGAAGAGGGCGCGCGGCATCCGCTCGCCGGTGTCGACGTGAGCCGTCATCGATTCCACGATGTCCCATTCCCAGGCCCAGTTCTCCATGAACTGACTGGGCAGCTCGACCGCATCCCATTCCACGCCCGAGATGCCCGATACCGCCAGCGTATCGACGCGGGTCAGCAGATGGTGCAGACCGTGGCCGAACTCGTGGAACAGCGTGGTGACATCGTCGTGGGTCAGCAGTGCGGGCCGACCATTGACCGGCGGCTGGAAGTTGCAGACCAGATAGGCGACCGGCGTCTGCAGTTGTCCATCGGGGGTTTCATGATGCCGGCCCCGGCTGTTGTTCATCCAAGCGCCCGGCTGCTTGGCGTCGCGGGCATAGAGATCCAGATAGAACTGCCCGACCAGTTGACCCGAGGTCGATTCGATCCGGTAGAAGCGCACGTCCGGATGCCAGCCCTCGGCCTGGTCGTCCTTGATCCGCACGCCGAACAGACGCTCGATCAGCCGGAACAGCCCATCGAGCACGCGGGGCAGCGAGAAATACTGTTTGACCTCGTTGTCGGAGAAGGCGTAGCGCGCCTGCTTCAGCGCCTCGCTGGCATAGGGGATGTCCCAGGCTTCCAGCTGCTCCAGTCCCAGGTTCTCCCGGGCGAAGGTCTGCAGCTCGACCAGATCACGCTCGGCGAAGGGGCGGGCGCGTACCGCCAGATCACGCAGGAACTGCTCGACCTCGGCCGGCGAATCCGCCATCTTCGGCACCAGCGACAGCTCGGCGTAATTGGCGTAGCCCAGCAGCTTTGCTTCCTCCTGGCGCAACGCCAGAATCCGGTGCATCAGCGGTGTGTTGTCCTGCTCGCCGCCTTCGGCTGCCCGGGTCACATAGGCACGGTACAGCGTCTCGCGCAGCGCGCGGTCATGCGCATACTGGATCACCGGAAAGTAGGAGGGGAAGTGCAGGGTGAAACGATAGCCCGACTGCTGGTGGCCCTCGGCGTCGGCCTTGGCCGCCGCCAGGGCATCCTCGGGCAAGCCGGCCAGCCGTGCCCGGCCTTCTTCCGTGTCGGGAATCAGCAGCTCGAAGGCATTGGTGGCATCCAGCACGTTCTCGGAGAAGCGCTGGTTCAGGGCCGCCAGCTCTTCCTGGATGGCAGCGAAGCGCTCACGGGCTGGCGACACCAGCTCGGCGCCGCCCAGCACGAAACTGCGCACCTCGTGATCGACGGCCGTGCGGCGGGCGCCGTCGAGCGCCTGATAGCCGGGGCCGCCTTTCAGGGTCTTGTACTTGTCGAACAGGGCGGTGTTCTGTGCCAGTCGCGTCCAGAACTCGACGACGCGGGGCAGGTTCTTGTTGAAGGTCTCGCGCAGCTCGGGGGTGTCGGCCACCGAGTTCAGATGCTGTACCAGCCCCCAGACGTGGGCCAGTCTTTCGGTGCCATGCTGCAACGGCAGCACCACATCGTTCCAGCTGGCGGGCGTCTCGGCAGCCGTTGCCCGGGCCAGTGCCTGTTCAGCTTCGCCCAGCACCTGATCGAGCGCGGGTGTCACCTGCTCGGGGCGCACGGCACTGAAATGGGTCAGCTGGCGCGGACCAGTCAACAGCGGGTTGTCGGAAACGGCGGATTGCATGGATGTGGTCATGGGATTTCTGGGTCTGAAGAGGGTATGAATCGGAGATCAGGCGCAGGATGCGCACGCCGAGGTACGCACCGGACGCTGGAGAGGTGTGCTGTGCAGGACAGAACATGCTGCGCTCCAGTGCGCCGGGAGCCGCTGCCGTTGCGTGTGCTTCATCGCGGAAGCCGGGGAGGGCTGCCGACGAGGACAGTGCCCGGCATGGCGCTGTGCCATCCTGAAATCGCGGCACGGGAACGCAGCAGAGCCTGCTGCAAGACCCGTGGACAAACGCCGGCCCAGTCGGCGTTTCGGGGCAATCAGAGGATGAGCGGCCGAAGCGTGGCGCTCGACGCGCAGAGCCGACGTGCTCGGAAAAGCAACATGGCCCAGCCCGAAGAGCGCGGTGCGCACGGCCTGGAAGCGGGGTTCAGCAGCCAAGATGAGGGAAGTGCGCCTGAAAATCAATCATAGAAACACCCGATGAGTGTACTTGGGACGA
>JBHADS010000140.1:0-4850 GCA_041855185.1 Lautropia sp.
AAACCACTCATCCATCTCTCCGGGAATTGCGCATTCTAGCAAAAGTTTCGCTGGCGTGCTCGGCTTGAACACGATTGCGCACGAAAGATGTTGTTTCTCCGGGCCGAAGCCGGGTTCCGGCCCGGCCGCGCCGCTGGCCCGAGGGCAAGCGGCGCGGAGGCTGGCGCGGTGTTGCCGCGACAGGCTGGCTCAGACCGTCTGCTTGAGCTGGTCGAGCACCGCGGGGTTTTCCAGCGTCGAGGTGTCCTGCGTGATTTCCTCGCCCTTGGCCAAGGAGCGCAGCAGGCGCCGCATGATCTTGCCGGAGCGGGTCTTGGGCAGGTTCTCGCCGAAACGGATCTCCTTCGGCTTGGCGATCGGACCGATCTCGCTGGCCACCCAGGCCCGCAGGATGTCGGCGATCCGCTTGGCCTCGGCCGGGTCATCCGGACGCTCGCCCTTCAGCACCACGAAGGCGCTGATCGCCTCGCCGGTGGTGTCGTCCGGCCGGCCGACCACGGCCGCCTCGGCAACCAGTTCGTGACCGACCAGTGCGGACTCGATCTCCATCGTGCCCAGCCGGTGGCCCGAGACGTTCAGCACGTCGTCGATCCGCCCCATGATCCAGAAATAGCCATCCATGTCGAGCGATGCGCCATCACCCGCCAGATAGTATTTGCCCTGGAAATCCTCGGGGAAGTAACCGGACTTGAAGCGCTCGGGGTTGTTCCAGACGGTACGGATCATCGAGGGCCACGGCTTCTTGATCACCAGGAAACCGCCCTGCCCGCGCCCGACATCGGCGCCGGTCTCGTCGACGATCGCCACGTCCAGACCCGGCAGCGGCATGGTGCAGGAACCCGGCTTCATCGTGTGGACGCCCGGCAGCGGCGTCAGCATGTGGGCGCCGGTCTCGGTCTGCCACCAGGTGTCGGCGATCGGGCAGCGGCTGCCGCCGACATTCTCGTAGTACCAGAGCCAGGCTTCGGGGTTGATCGGCTCGCCGACCGAACCCAGCATCCGCAGCGAACTCAGATCGTAGTTCTTCGGGTGGAACTCGGGGTTCATGTTGCCGGCCTTGATCAGCGAACGGATCGCCGTCGGCGCGGTGTAGAAGATCGTGCAGCGGTGACGCTGGATCATGTCCCAGAAGCGGCCGGCGTTCGGATAGGTCGGCACGCCCTCGAAGACGATCTGGGTGGCGCCGTTGGACAGCGGACCATAGGCCACGTAGGAATGGCCGGTGATCCAGCCCACGTCGGCCGTGCACCAGAACACGTCGTCGGGCTTCAGGTCGAAGGTCCATTGCAGGGTGACGGTGGCCTGCAGCAGATAGCCGCCGGTGGAGTGCTGGACGCCCTTGGGTGTGCCGGTGGAGCCGGAGGTGTAGAGCACGAACAGCGGGTGCTCGGCACCGACCCAGGCCGGTTCGCACTGGTCGGACTGCCCCTCCTCGACCTCGCTCATCGTGATGTCGCGCTCGGGGTTCCAGGGAATGTCCTGGCCGGTGCGCTTGTAGACGATGACCTTGCGGACCGCCTCGCAGCCGCCCAGCGCCAATGCCTCATCGACCGCCGGCTTCAGCGGCAGCGCCTTGCCACCGCGGTACTGACCATCGGAGCAGATGACGAGGCTGGCGCCCACGTCGACGATCCGCTCCTGCAACGACTTGGCCGAGAAGCCGCCGAACACCACCGAATGGGTGACGCCCAGACGGGCACAGGCCTGCATCGCAACGACAGCCTCGATCGACATCGGCATGTAGATGATGGCGCGATCGCCCTGCTGGTAGCCGAGGGCACGCAGACCGTTGGCGAAGCGGCAGACCCGCTGGTGCAGCTCCTTGTAGGTCACTTTCGTGACCTTGCCGTCATCGGCCTCGAAGATGATGGCGACCTTGTTCTCGGTCGGCGTGCCGAGGTGGCGGTCCAGGCAGTTCCAGGAGGCGTTCAGCGTGCCGTCCTCGAACCACTTGAAGAAAGGCGGATTGGAATCATCCAGCGACTTGGTGAAGGGGGTCTTCCAGTCGAGCTTTTCCCGGGCCAGCTTGGCCCAGAACCCAGGATTGTCGCGCTGGGCCTCGGCCACCATCGCTTCGTACTGTGCCATGCCGGAGATGTTCGCCTGCTCGGCGAAGCCCTCGGGAACCGGGAAGACACGGCCATCATCAAGGACGTTTTTGATTTCTTCTGACGACAAAGTGATCTCCTTTTCTTGGCTATTGGCTGGCGGTGACAAGCAGGCAGGCACGACCGCGATACAGACCGGCGCCAGGATGCCTCCACTGGGAAGGCATCATGCGCCTGTCGCCCCTGCCCCGGGCTCGCTGCGCCGCGACACAGCGGCGGCCACGGCCCGATCCGACAGCGGCGGTGATGCTGCAGCAGACGACACCCGGCAGCGGGTGCGGCAGGGGTGGCGCGGCGCCATGCGACACCTCGTCAGCCTGCGCCTGCACTGCGTTTCCAAGCCACAATCTAAACGATTCCCCGCCGCTGCTTCGTCATGGATATCCCTAGAATATCCCCGGAGCGTGCGATATCCCCGGCGCGCCGGTGCGCTGACCGGGGGGTTTCCCTGTGTCCTGCAACGCAACATCGGCACCGCAGCATCGGCGCCGCAGGAGACTGCCCGCCCGCCGGACTGCGGCAGTCCCGTTCGAGGCTGATCAGGCGCGTGCGACGATGGCCGCGGCAGCCGCCTGAGCCACTTCCAGATCCTCCAGCGGCTTCACGCCCGACACGCCGACGGCGCCGACGACCTGACCATCGACCACCACCGGCACGCCGCCTTCCAGGGTGCCCTTGAGCACGTCCACGCACAGGAAGGCGAAGCGTCCTTCGTTGATGCTCTTTTCATAGACGCCGCTCTCGCGCTGGCCCAGGGCCGCCGTGCGCGCCTTCTCGGGGCCGATGTAGGCAGATACCGGCGGGCAGTTGTCCATGCGGCGCAGACCCAGCAGATGGCCGCCTTCGTCGACCACCGCCACCGTCACCGCCCAGCCCTTCTCCTGGGCCTTGGCGCAACCTGCGGCCAGCGCCGCCTCAACATCCACCCATTCCAGCATCCGTTTGGTTTTCATCGAGTTTGCTCCTTGGTAAAAAATCAACGACAGACAATCGACACCCGGGCCGCCACCGTCCGACGGAGGCAAAACGACAGCCACCGAACGACAGCCGCCCGATCATCTGCTGACAGCGGCACCGCACCCGGCCCGGACCTTCCGGCAGTGTCCCCTCCAGCCGGGAAGCGAGCCGCTTCAGCCAGGCGCCCGTGCGAGCGCTTGCGCAGCCTGAACTGTAACGCACTTTTCGGCAGGCCCCCGGCGGCCAGATTGCGGCCGCCGGCCGCCAGCTCGGGGCGCGGCCGCAACATCCGCCGCCCCCCTTTGAAAACAACACTGCTTCACGATATTTTTACCCCGACACACTTGATCCCAACCCAAGGAGTTCCCATGCACATCGAACCCGGAATCGTCGAAGGCGGCAAGATCGTTCTGAGCTACGCCACCGCAACCGTCTCGCTGGGCTATGCCATCAAGCTGGCCCGGGAAGTCATACGACAGGATGGCTTCGGCGCCTTCGCGCTGCGCACCCTCATGACCTCGGCACTGACCTTCGCATTCTTTGAACTGCTGCCTCATCATCCTGTGGGCGTGTCGGAAGTTCACCTGATTCTGGGCAGCACCCTGCTGCTGTTGTTCGGCGCTGCCCCCGCGGCCTTCGGACTGGCGGCTGGCCTGCTGCTGCAAGGACTGCTCTTCGCGCCAGCCGATCTGCCCCAGCTCGGCATGAATCTCACCACCCTGCTGGTGCCCCTGTTCGCAACGGCAGCGCTGGCCAAGCGGGTCATTCCGGCGCGCACCGCCTATGTGGACATCAGCTACGCCCAGGCGCTGAAACTCTCCCTGAGCTTCCAGGGCGGCATCGTGGCCTGGGTGGGATTCTGGGCCGTGTATGGCCAGGGCTTCGGCGCTGCCAATCTGGCCAACGTCGCCTCCTTCGGCGCCGCCTACATGACAGTGATCCTGCTGGAGCCGCTGGTGGATCTGGGCGTGTTGGCCGGTGCCAAAGCCTGGCGTGCCCTGCGGCGCACGCCGCTGGTCCACGCGCGTCTGCACACCGCTGAGCAGGCTGGCTGAGGGATGTCAGCCCCCCGGCAGCCGCACGCCGATCGGGCGTTGCGGCGCCGGGCAGGCGATCGCGCGCGTCGAAACCGGAAGCAGCCGAACGGAAATCAGCTTTCAGCCGTTTGCGAGGGCCACGGACCCCTGGTGGCGGGGCAGTAGCCTGCGCCCCACCCCACGGGGAAGCGCTACGCCGCCGCGCTGATCGCGGCTTCGTCGTCCTGACGCGCCCGCTGCTGGCTGCGCTTGATGTTCACCCCGGCCAGCAGCACCAGCGCCACCACGAAGAACACCCCGGTGCCCAGCAGGGCGTAGCGGTGATTGCCGCCGCTGACCCAGCTGATCAGCCCGTAAGTGAGCGGCCCGACGATGGCCGCGCAACGGGTGGCAAAGGCCCACAGCCCGTAGAACTCGCCGAGCCGGTGCACCGGCGCCATCGCCCCGGTCAGGGCGCGGCCGGCCGACTGGCTGGTGCCCATGCAGACCCCGGCCAGTGCCGCCGCCGCCCAGAAAGCCGGGCGGCTGGTGTCATAGACGGCCAGCGCCACCACACCCACCCACCCCAGCAGGGTCAGCGCAAGCGCAGCCTTGTGGCCGATCCGGTCTTCGAGATAGCCAAAGCCGAAGGCGCCCAGCGCCGCCGCGATGTTCACCAGAAAGAACAGCAACATCGTCTCGTCCGGCAGAAAGCCCAGCACCTGATCGGCGTAGATCGCGGTGACGGTGATCACCACCGACACCCCGG
>JBHADS010000141.1:0-3233 GCA_041855185.1 Lautropia sp.
GGCGGCGAGGACGGCACGCCGCTGTGGATCAGCTTCGTGGGGGCGCTGGCTACCCACTGGACCGCCTTTCTGACGGTGTACATCATCCTGTGCTGGTGGTTGCGGCGCGGCGACCGCTGGGACGGGCGTGGCGACTACTTCAACCTGCTGGCCACGTCCTGGCTGGTGCCGGATCTGCTCTCCGCCTATCTGCCGGTGTTCGGCATCCATTCGGTCAGCGCCGGTGTGGTGCTGATGCTCTATTCCTTCCTCGTCACCATCCGGGCCACGCGCGCCGCCATTCCCGGGCTGCACCTGGGCTACCTGGGCGTGGGCATCGTGTTCAGTGTCGTGGTGATGATCTTTGCCGGCACCTACGTGGATGAACTCGTCAGCGGCTGGCTTGCGCCCGAGGTCGAATGGGAGGAGACCGAGGAAGGCGGCGTGTGCAATGCCTGTGGTGATCACCCGTGGTTCCTGCACACGGTTCCGGCTGTCGAGATCTGATCGGCTGAGGCTTCAGTCCTGGAGGCTGGCTCCGAGATCCGGTCAGGCACGCAGCCCCGCTCCGGTCTCGGTCCTTCGCGCGCGATCACCACCGACCCAGGTGAGACTGGGTCGGTTGGCGAATCGCTCAGTCCTTCACGCGCGCGATCACCGCACCGCCGTAGGGCGCAAGCTGCACGCGGCCACGGCTGAGGGTGGCGCCGGTGATGCCGCTGCTGGTATCGATCACCGCCTGCTTCTTCCAGGCGGCGGGCAATTCCAGGCTGGCTTTCTTGCCGCTGAAATTGAAGACGCACAGCAACGTCTGCCCTTCGTGCTTGCGCTGATAGGCCAGCACTTGCTTGTGGCGGGGCAGCAGTTTCAGCTCACCGTGGATCAGCGCAGGCTGCTGCCTGCGCCAGTTCAGCAGGTGGCGGTAGTAGTTCAGCATCGAATCGGGCTGCGCTTCCTGCTGATCGACGGCCAGCGGGCGGTGCGTCTCGGCCACCGGCAGCCAGCTTCGGTTCGCGTCCGAAAAACCGGCCTGTGGTGCTTTGCGCTCCCAGGGGAAGGGGGTCCGGCAACCGTCGCGGCCCTTGTAGGCCGGCCACATGGCGATGCCGGGCGGGTCCTGCAGATCCTCGAAGGCCAGCTCGGCTTCGGGCAGCCCCAGCTCATCACCCTGATAGATGCAGACCGTGCCACGCAGGGTCATCTGCATCGCTGCGGCCAGACGCGCCAGCGGTTCGCCGCCTTCCTTGCCCGCCCAGCGGGTACGGATGCGCTGACAGTCGTGGTTGCTGATCGACCAGCAGGGCCAGCCATCACCGACGATCTTGCCGAACTGCGCAAAGACCTGCTGCAGATATTCCGGGGCGTGGCGCTCGCCCAGCAGATCGAAACTGTAGGCCATGTGCAGCTTGTCGCCGTCGGCGGTGTAGTCGGCGATCACCTGCAATGCATTGTCGTCGCCGACTTCGCCCACCATCGTCGTGTCGGGATACTGATCGAGCAGGGCGCGCAGACGCTGCAGGAAGGGCAGGTTCTCGGGCTGGGTCTTGTCGTAGCGGTGCCACTGGTAGGTGTAGGGATTCACCATGTCGACCCCGGTCGAATCCATCGCGTGCCGTCCGCGAGCCGGATTGTCCTTCAGGCTCTGGCTGTGGAAGTAGAAATTGACGGTATCCAGCCGGAAGCCGTCCACGCCCAGATCCAGCCAGAACTTCACATCGGCGAGCAGTGCATCCTGCACCTTCCGGTTGTGCAGATTCAGATCCGGCTGGCTGCTGAGGAAATTGTGCAGATAGTATTGCTGCCGGGATGTGTCCCATTGCCAGGCGCTGCCACCGAAGATCGAGAGCCAGTTGTTCGGTGGCGAACCATCGGCCTTGGCGTCGGCCCAGACGAACCAGTCGGCCTTGCGATTGCTGCGATTCCGGCGGCTTTCCTGGAACCACGGGTGCTGATCCGAGGTGTGCGACAGCACCTGGTCGATCATTACCTTCAGGCCGAGTTCATGGGCACGCTTCACCAGCGCCTTGAAATCGTCGAGCGTGCCGAACATCGGATCGACATCACGATAATTCGAGATGTCGTAGCCGAAGTCCTTCATCGGGCTCTTGAAGAAGGGTGACAGCCAGATCGCATCCACGCCCAGCTTGGCCACATAGTCCAGCCGTCGGGTGATGCCCTGCAGATCGCCGATACCGTCGCCGTTGCTGTCCTGGTAGCTGCGCGGATAGATCTGATAGATGACACCGCCGCGCCACCAGCCGTTGTTCGGCGCGATTTTCCTGCGGCGCCCGGTTGGTGCCGTGGCCGGGAGCTGTGTCGTGGTGGCGGCACGGCGGCGGGCGACGGCAGTGCCTGCGGCTTTGCCCGTTGCGCGTGCAACAGTGGCGGGGGCGATGGTTGCGCTGCTGCGGCGCCGCGTCGCTGGCGTGGCCTGGGCATTGGACAGGGTTTTGTCCGTGCGGGCTTTTCTGCTGGCGGCCTTGCGTGGGGCTGGGTCCGCAGGTGCGGCACTGCGCGCTGTCGCTCGGGTTGTGGGGCCGGCGGCCTTGCGGGCGCTGCGTGGCTGTGTGCTGGCCGCCGTTGCCGGAGCACTGGCCGCTTTGGGCGGACGGCCGCGGCGTGGCGTCGGTTCGGGATTCGATTCGGTGGCTGGGCGCTTGCGGCGGGGCGCTGATTCGGTGGGTTGTGCCGCGGAGGAGGCGCGTGCGCCGGCGCTGTTCTTGCGCTTGCTGGGGACGTTGGAGGTCGCCATTATGGAACTCGGTGAATGCAGATCGGAAAACGAGATCGTGCTGCAGGCTGTGGCTGCGCACGGGTCGTCTGTCATCCCGGGGTCTCGGCCCGTCGTACTGTTTCCCGAACCCTGCGCCGGCTGCGTGGCTTCGCGCGCCGAGACGGCCCGTCCCGGCTGTGCGTGGTAGCCCTGGCAGCGCGGACTCAGGAGGCGCGGGCCTGATCAGGAATGACGCACTCTAGAGTAGCACCGATTGTGTTTTCCGATCGTTTCCGCCCCGCCGCGTTGCATTGTCCGTACGTGGAAGCCGTTTCGACGGCTTTCCGGCGTGCGCAGCGATCCGCAGCAGAGGCAATAAAAAAAACCCGTGCTCGAGGGGCACGGGCTTAGGGATCGATGCAAACACGAAGCGGGTGCAACGTGAATGCCTATCGAAGGCAAGGCGGACACGAAGCGAATGCACATCGGATGATGTGCATCGGCCCGCCTGGTTCTCCGCGGAGGGCGGGCGCTGCGGCCC
>JBHADS010000142.1:0-3479 GCA_041855185.1 Lautropia sp.
AATCTGCCGATCAGCGGGCTGAAGATCGACCACACCTTCATCAAGGGCATTCCGGAGGACAAGGGCAATTCCGCCATCGTGCAGGCGATCATGACCCTGGCCGAGAAGCTGCAGCTCAAGGTGATCGCCGAGGGCGTCAGCTCGCCGGCCGAGATGATGGCGCTGCGCGACTTCGGCTGCTCGCGGATGCAGGGCAATTTCCTGTCGCGGCCGCTGTCGATGCAGGAACTGATCGCCTATCTGCAGCAGGGCGTGGCCCAGGCCGCCCAGCAGAGTGCGCCCCGGATCGAGGCTGCCGCCCGGGCAGCCACCGCCGCCCGCCCCCGCCCGCAGCCGCAGTTCTGAGCTTTTCGCGGCTTACTGCCCGGCGTCCTCGGTCAGTGCATGCAGCGCCGCTTCGATCCGCGCATGGCGCTCGGCCGGCACCGCTTCGAGCTGCGCCGCCTGGCTCTGCCACTGCGCCGGGTTCTGTTTCAGAAAGCCGATGCAGGCGCCACAGGCTTTGGGCTGCTCGAAGCCCAGACTCTGCAACAGCAGCTCCCCGTCACCATCGAGCAGCTTGAAGTGGAAGCGGCCATCGGCCTCACGGTACTGCTTGAACACGGGCTTGGCGGCCGCACGCCCGGCCTGCTGCCCCGCCCCTGACGCACTGCCCGCCCCGGCTGGCGCAGCCCCGGCCACATTCGGCAGCCCGCCCGCCAGCGAACGGATACCCACCGCCCGGCGGACTTCGGCCATCAGCGGTGCCACCTCGGCACGAGCCTTGCGGGCACCAGCCTGCAGGATCGCTTCGATGTCCTCGGGCCTGGCGATCAGCGCCTGATAGCGTTCGCGCATCGGCGCGATCGTGCGCTCCAGCTGCTCGAACAGCTGCTTCTTGGCCTCGCCCCAGCCCAGTCCCTCGAGCAGCGCCTGACGGAACGCCTGGCTCTGGGCGGGCTCGGCAAACGCCTGATAGAGCTGGTAGAGGGCCGACGCATCGGCATCCTTGGGCTCGCCGGGCCCGCGCGAATCGGTGACGATGCCAGCGATCAGCTTTTCGAGCTGCTTGCGATCGGAGAACAGCGGGATCGTGTTGTCGTAGCTCTTGCTCATCTTGCGGCCATCGAGGCCCGGCAAGGTGCCGACGCTTTCATCGACCTGCACTTCGGGCAAGGTCAGCACCTCACCATAGAGATGATTGAAGCGCTGCGCGATGTCGCGGGCGATCTCCAGGTGCTGCACCTGATCACGGCCGACCGGCACGCGATGCGCACCGAAGATCAGGATGTCGGCAGCCATCAGCACCGGGTACATGAACAGCCCCGCCGTCACGTCGGTGTCCAGATCGACGCCGGCCTCGCGGTTGCGGTCGTTGGCGGCCTTGTAGGCATGGGCACGGTTCAAGAGCCCCTTGCCGGTGACGCAGGTCAGATACCAGCACAGCTCGGGGATCTCGGGCAGATCGGACTGGCGATAGAACAGAACCCGCTCGGGGTCCAGCCCCGCCGCCAGCCAGCAGGCGGCGATCTCCAGCGTCGAGCGCTGGATGCGCTCGGGCTCGGGGCACTTGATCAGCCCATGCAGATCAGCGAGGAAGTAGAAGCTCCGCACGCCCGCATCACGGCTGGCGGCAATCGCCGGGCGGATCGCCCCGGCATAGTTGCCCAGGTGGGGGGTGCCCGTGGTGGTGATGCCCGTCAGGACGCGCGGCAGTTTGGATTCGGCTGTGCTCATGGATAAAGAAGGAGGATGGGGTTCCGAGAGGGAAAAAGAGGGACGCTGGATCGCGGGACAGACGGCAGACGAAGCGCTTGCGCACGAGACATGCCCGAGGGGGCAGCCCCCGTGAGCGCGCAGGCGGCAGGCCGGCAACGGCGCCCGTGGCTCGCCTCGTTGGCCTGTGCATGCAGCCAGCGATCACGGCCCTTGCCGGGCTTTCAGCGAATCATCGCATCCACCGGGCCCAGGCCGGTACGCAGGATGACGGGTTCATCGCCGGTCACATCGATGACGCTGGTTGCCTCGAAGTGGCCTGCCCCGCCATCGACCAGCAGATCGATCCGCTTGCCGATCTGCGCCTCGATGTCATCCGGATCGGCCAGCGGGTCGGTTTCGCCGGGCATGATCAACGAGGCACAGAGCAGCGGCGTGCCCAGCTCCTCCAGCAGCGCCAGCACGATCGGCGCATCCGGCACCCGCAGCCCCACGGTCTTGCGGGAGGGATGGTGCAACCGGCGCGGCACTTCCTTGGTGGCGGGCAGGATGAAGGTATAGGCGCCCGGCGTCCATTCCTTCAGGAAGCGGTACTGACGGTTGTCGACCTGGGCATACTGCGACAGCTCGGACAGGTCGCGGCACATCAGCGTCAGCAGGTGCTTTTCGTCGATGCCACGCAGCGCGCGCATCCGCTCGACGGCGTGCTTGTCCTCGAGATGGCAGGCCAGCACATAGCTGGCATCGGTCGGCAGCGCCGCCAGCGCGCCGGTCTGGAACTGGCTGGCCACCTGCCGGATCAGCCGCTCCTGCGGGTTCTTGGGATGGATGGCGATTCGTTTCATCGGAATTCTGCTTCCCGGTTCATGAAAAAGGCGGTCCGGACCAGTCCGCCCAGATGGGCCGGACATTGCCGGGCAGCGGTGGAATATGGCCCAGGTCGAAACGGCTCTCCTGGGGGTCGTGAAAATCCGAGCCACGCGAGGCGCCCAGCCCCAGACGCTGGCTCCAGCGGGCAAAGCGCCGGATGTCGTCCTCGCTGTGGCTGCCCGATACCACCTCGATACCCTGCCCGCCAGCCTCGACGAAGGCTTCGGCCAGCGCCCACAGTCCGGCCTCGTCGAAGCGGTAGCGCGCGGGGTGGGCCAGCACGGCCTGCCCGCCCGCGCCGACGATCCAGTCGATGGCCTGCTGCAGACTGGCCCAGCGCTGGGGCACGTAGCCGGGCTTGCCCGGCACCAGCCAGTTGGCAAAGACCTCGCGCATGTCGGCGCAGATGCCCTGGGCGATCAGATGCCGCGCGAAATGGCTGCGGGAGATCAGCGCCGGATTGCCCACGTAGGCCATGGCCCCCTCGTAGGCGTCGGCGACACCGGCTTTTTCCAGCGCCTCGGCCATCTCGCGGGCACGCCCGTCCCGCCCCTGCCGGTTGGCGGCCAGCCCCTCCAGCAGCGCCGTGTTCTGCGGATCGATGCCGAGCCCAACGATATGGACGGTTTCGGTCGCCCAGGTGATCGAGACCTCGACGCCGGGCACGAAGCGCAGCCCCAGTCTGCGCGCCTCCTCGGCGGCTTCCTGAAGCCCGTCGAGGATGTCATGGTCGGTCAGCGCCAGCACCTCGACGCCCAGCCGATGCGCGCGACGCACCACCTCGGCCGGCGCGAGCGTGCCGTCCGAGCG
This sequence comes from Lautropia sp., assembly GCA_041855185.1. Lineage (GTDB taxonomy): Bacteria > Pseudomonadota > Gammaproteobacteria > Burkholderiales > Burkholderiaceae_E > Lautropia. The sequence continues at coordinate 3,376 of JBHADS010000142.1, forward strand.
TGTCGAGTGGCAATGCAGGTCGATATTCGGGTGTGACATTCTGGCATTATAAGAAGCCATCAACGCTTTTTCCGCGGGGGAACACTCATGAGCATCTATTCTCT
>JBHADS010000143.1:0-4091 GCA_041855185.1 Lautropia sp.
AAGTGGCCGACCGGCTCGGCGCCGAGATCCTGCGTCTGTGGACCGCCAGCAGCGACTACTCCGGCGAGATCACCGTCTCCGACGAGATCCTGAAGCGGGTGGTCGAATCGTACCGCCGCATCCGCAACACGCTGCGCTTCCTGCTGGCCAACGTCTCCGATTTCGACATCGAGACCGATGCCGTGCCCCTTGATCAGATGTTCGACATCGACCGCTACGCGCTGTCGATGACCGAGCAGCTGCAGGAGCGCCTCGTCGCCCACTATCTGCGCTACGAATTCCACCCGGTGGTCTCGGCGCTGCAGAACTTCTGCTCCGAGGATCTGGGCGCCTTCTACCTCGACATCCTGAAGGACCGGCTCTACACCACCCAGCTGAACGGCCTGCCGCGCCGCAGCGCCCAGACCGCGCTGTGGCACATCACGGATGCGCTGCTGAAGCTGATGGCCCCGATCCTCTCCTTCACCGCCGAAGAAGCCTGGCGCGTGTTCTCGCCCAGAAGCTGCGAGACGCCGGGTGCCACCATCCAGAGCGAAGTCTTCCATGTATTCCCGGCGCTGTCCGACCGGGCCGCGCTGGATGCGCGCTGGACGCTGATCCGCACCGCGCGCGCCCAGGTGCAGCGCGACCTCGAAACCCTGCGCGAACAGGGTGCGATCGGCTCCTCGCTGCAGGCTGAAGTCGCGCTGAGCGCCAGCGGCGAGCTGCATGATGCGCTCGCCAGTCTCGGTGATGATCTGCGCTTCGTGCTGATCACCTCGGCGGCGCGCCTTGAAAAATCCGCCGACAGCAACGAGCTTCAGATCAAGGCGATCGCCAGCCCGCACCAGAAATGCGAGCGCTGCTGGCACTGGCGCGCCGATGTCGGCGCCAACCCCGAGCACCCGGGACTCTGCGGTCGCTGCGAATCCAACCTTTTCGGGACGGGGGAACCCCGTCACCACGCCTGAGCACGATGACAGTATCCGACTCCCGCCCCCTCGGCGGCGCGCCTTCCTCCCGACCCGACCCGGCCCAGGCCAGCGCAGATGGCCCGGTCGCCGGGCGGCACGGCCAGCCGCCGTCCGCCGACGTGGCGCAGCCGGACGATCGCAGCGGCCCGGAACCCACCGGGCTGCCCGCCCCCTCGACCTGGCCCTATCTGATGCTGGCCCTGGTCGTGATCGTGCTGGATCAGATCAGCAAATACCTGATCATCGACCACTTCCAGTATGGCGAACGCCTGCCGGTGATCGGCGGTTTCTTCGACCTGACGCTGCTCTACAACCCCGGCGCCGCTTTCAGCTTTCTGGCGGGCCACGGCGGCTGGCAGCGCTGGTTCTTCGCCGCCATCGCCGTGGCCGCCTCGGTCTTTCTGATCTATCTGATGCGCCAGAGCCGGGGCCAGGTGCTGTTCAGCACCGCGCTGGGCCTGATCCTGGGTGGCGCCATCGGCAACCTGATCGACCGGCTGGTGCTCGGCCACGTCACCGACTTTCTGCTGTTCCATTCCGGCGGATGGCATTTTCCGGCCTTCAACCTGGCCGACACCGCCATCACCATCGGCGCCGTACTGATGATCGGCCTCGAAGTGTTTGCCCTGTTCCGACCCAAGGTGGAGCCGTCTCCATGAAACTGCCCGCGCCCCCGTTGGCCGGCCGCAAGCTCGCGCTCGGCGTCACCGGCGGCATCGCCGCCTACAAAGCCGCCCAGCTCGTGCGCGACCTTCGGCGCGCGGGCGCCGACGTGCAGGTGGTGATGACCCGGGCCGCCACCACCTTCGTCGGCCCCACCACCTTCCAGGCACTGTCCGGCCACCCGGTCCACACCGACACCTTCGACGAGCGGCTGGCCGACGGCATGGCTCACATCGACCTCGGTCGGCAGGTGGACGCGATCCTGGTCGCGCCGGCCACGGCGGACTTTCTGGCGAAGCTGAGCCACGGCCTGTGCGACGACCTGCTCTCCACCCTGTGCGCCGCCCGCGACGTGCCGCTGCTGGTGGCCCCGGCCATGAACCGGCAGATGTGGACCAACCCGGCCAACCAGCGCAACATCGCCCAGCTGCGCGCCGACGGCATCCAGATCCTCGGCCCCGGCGCCGGCGAACAAGCCTGCGGCGAGATCGGCGACGGACGGATGCTGGAACCGCTGGAACTGGTCGAGGCGCTGACCGAGTTCTTCACCCCCAAGAGCCTGGCCGGCCGCCATGTGCTGATGACCGCCGGCCCCACCTATGAAGCCATCGACCCGGTGCGCGGCATCACCAACCTGTCCTCCGGCAAGATGGGCTACGCGCTGGCCCGCGCCTGCCGCCACGCCGGCGCCGAAGTGACACTGGTCAGCGGCCCCACCGCCCTGCCGCCCCCGGCCGGTGTGCACCTCGTGCGCGTGCAGAGCGCCGCGCAGATGCTGGCGGCCGTGGAGACGGCGCTGAACGCTGCCACCCCGCGCCGGGTGGACTGCTTCGTCGCCGTGGCCGCCGTCGCCGACTGGCGCCCGGCCGAAGTCTCGACACAGAAGCTGAAGAAACACCCCTCGCAGGCCGGCCCTGCACAGGCTGGCGCAGCTGCGCCAGCCACAGCAGCGGCCGACGCAGCCTCGGCCCCCGGCGCCACACCGGCGGCAACACACAGCGCTACGGCATCCAACGCGGCATCCACGGGGGTGCCATCCGCCGCAGCCGCGCACGCCCAGGCTCCGCAGTCCGCGGCCGAGCTGCCCACCATCCGGATGACCGAGAACACCGACATCCTCGCCGCCGTTGCCCGCCGGCCCGACGCCCCCTATTGCGTGGGCTTTGCCGCCGAATCGCACGATCTGATCCGCCATGCCACCGAAAAACGGCTGCGCAAGGGCATCCCGCTGCTGATCGCCAACCAGGCTCCGGCCGCCTTTCACGGCGACGACAACGAAGTGATTCTGATCGACAAGCACGGCGCCCATCCGCTGCCCCGGGGCAGCAAGACCGCGCTCGCCCAGCGACTGGCCGACGAAATCGGCCAGCGGCTCGCAACCGCCGACGCGCCAACCCGGACCTGAAGCGCCCCCGCATCCTGACCGGTGCGGGTGCGTCTTTGAATCCGTGGATCAACGATGCAATGATGGCCTCGCCCCCCAAGGCGGGTGCACGCCGTCCAGCTCACCGTCTGACGCGCACCCGCCTTCGACCACGGCCCGGCCACGCAGCCCCCTGAGCCCGGCAGCCTCCTGCCGCCCCTTTCATCCAGACAGACCTGTTCAGCCCACCATGCTCCGCCGTATCGAAGCCAAGATTCTCAATCCCCTGCTGAAAGACCAGATCGAGCCCCCCGCCTATGCCACCGACGGCTCCGCCGCGATGGACCTGCGCGCCTGCCTCGACGCCCCCATCACCCTGGCCCCCGGTGCCCGCACCCTGGTCAAGACCGGACTCGCCATCAACATGATGGACCCCGGCCTCGTGGCCATCATCGCCTCGCGCTCCGGCCTGTCGCTCAAACACGGCATCCGCGTCGCTCAAGGCATCGGCGTCATCGATGCCGACTACCACGGTGAAATCGGCGTCATCCTCGCCAACGACAGCGACACCCCCTTCGAGATCAAACCCGGCGAACGCATCGCCCAGCTGATGTTCCAGCCCGTCGTCCAGGTCGGCCTGCAGTTCGTCGACGCGTTCGCCACCGAAACCGCCCGCGGCACCGGCGGCTTCGGCAGCACCGGCGTGGCCTGACCGGCGCCCTCTCGACCTCAGCGCCGTGCAGCCCGGGCCGGGCTGCACCCTCACCGCCCCCACCGCCCATCGCCGCATAGCCCCCTGTTTCAGCCCCTTCCGGCCAGTGCCGGCCTCCTCCCGCACATCCATGAGCCCATCCCCCACCTACGCGCAGCAGCTCGACGACAAGATCCGCCACATCGGCCAGCTCTTTGCCGACCTGCAACCGCCTGCCCTGGAAGTCTTCGACTCGCCGGCCGAACACTACCGGATGCGTGCCGAATTTCGCGTCTGGCACGAAGGGGATGAGATCTTCTACGCGATGTTCGATCGCGGCCAGAAAGCCAGCAGCGCCAGCCTGCAACGCATCGACCAGTTGCCCGCCGCCTGCAGTGCCATCAACGCACTGATGCCCCGC
>JBHADS010000144.1:0-2704 GCA_041855185.1 Lautropia sp.
CTTCGCCACCTCGGCCACGCTGGCGACGCTGACCGATCTGCCCTTCATCCTGCTGTTCCTGTGGGTGATCCACATGATCGCCGGGCCGTTGTTCTGGGTGCCGCTGGCCTGCATCCCGATCCTGATCCTCGTCGGTGCGCTCGCACAGATTCCGCTGTCGCGCTATGTGAAGGAGCATCTGCGCGAAGGCTCGATCAAGCAGGGGATTCTGGTCGAGACCCTGGAGAATGCCGAGGCGATCAAGGCGCTGCGGATGGAGAGCCAGGTGCAGACCCGCTACGAGCGCGCCGCCGCGCTGACCGCCCGCACCTCGATGAAGAGCCGTTCGATCACGGCGATGGTCAGCAACTTCACTGCGCTGCTGCAATCGATGTGCACGGTGGCGATGGTGTGCTGGGGCGTGTATCTGATCGGGGATGGCACACTGACGATGGGCGCGCTGATCGGTGCCGTGATCCTGTCGGGCCGCACGATCGCGCCGGCGGCGAGCATCACGGCGCTGGCCGTTCGCTACCAGCAGGCCAAGACCGCCCTCACCTCGCTGAACAAGGTGATGAACACCCCGACCGACCGGGATGCCGATCGCAACTATCTGCGCAAGACTACCGCAACCGGCGCGCTGTCGGCCCACGAGATCAGCTATCGCTACGGGCCGATGTCGCCGGATTCGGTGAAGAATCTGAGCATGACGCTGAACCCGGGCGAGCGGGTGGCGGTGCTGGGCCGGATCGGCAGCGGCAAGTCCTCGCTGCTGAAGGTGCTGGCCGGGCTGTATCAGCCCACGCAGGGCTCGGTGAAGCTCGATGGGGTCGAGCTGCAGCAGATCGAACCGGCCGATGTGCGCCGCCACGTGCTCTACGTGGGCCAGGACACGCGCCTGTTCTTCGGCACGCTGCGCGAGAACCTGAAGGCCGGCAACCCGCACATCGACGATGATTCGATGATGCGCATCGCCGACGCCTTCGGGGTGCACCAGATCGCCAGCAACCATCCGAATGGTTATGACATGCCGATCGGCGAAGGCGGCAACGGGCTGTCGGGCGGACAGCGGCAGGCGGTGGCGCTGGCACGCGCTGTGATCGCCAATCCGACGATCATGCTGCTGGACGAACCGACCAGCGCGATGGACACCGCGACCGAGACAATGGTGATGCAGGCGCTGTCGCGGCTGTGCGGCCGGCAGACGATGGTTTTCGTGACCCACAAGCTGCAGCTGCTCGACTATGTGAACCGAGTGATGATCATGGACGGAGGCGTCCGTGTGGCCGACGGGCCGAAGGAAGCCGTGCTGCAGGCGTTGAAGGAAGGCAAGATCCAGGGAGTGCGTCGTGTCTGAACAGAACAATCACCACCAAGCAGGACGGGGCCGGGCAGCGGCGACGACCGAGGGGGCGCGAAGCCCGGACGGAACACCGGCTGTCGCTGCGGCACAGGCTCCTGATGCCGCTGCGGTCGGTGGGGCTGCCGTGCAGCTTTCGAGTGACACAGCGGCAGGTGGCCCCGCCGCGAACGCCACACCAGCCACCAACGCCGTGCCGGCCACGACGGCTGCAGCCGGCACCGCCATCGCGGCGATCGCACGCTCTGCCCTGCCCAGCCGGGACAGCTTCAGCAAACCGGCCTACGCCGGCAGCGGCAGTGACTTCGATTTCATGCGCGACATGCAGCAGGCGATGGTCAACGACCGCCAGAAGAGCAGCCTGTTTCTGCTGGTGCTGGTCGTCTGCCTGCTGGCTGCAGCGGCCGTCTGGGCCTACAACGCCCGGCTGGAGGAAATCACCCGGGGCGACGCACGGGTGATCGCCTCCAGCCGCGAGCAGGTGATCCAGTCGCTGGAAGGCGGCATCCTGGCCGAGATGCTGGTGCGCGAAGGCGCTACCGTCGACATCGGCCAGCCGTTGCTGCGCATCGACGAGACCAAGGCCCGCTCCTCCTACCAGGAGGGCTACAGCAAGCTGATCAGCCTGAAGGCGATGGCGGCACGTCTGCGCGCCGAGTCGCGCGGTACCGCGCTGAAGTTTCCGGAGGATGTGCTGGCCGATGCCGAGGTGGTGGACAACGAGACCGACACCTACAACGCCCGGCGCGAAGCCCTGCAGCAGGCCATCGCCACCTCCAAGGCCAGCCAGGCGCTGATCGCCCGTGAAATCGCCATCACCAAGCCGATGGTCGCCAAGGGGCTGGTGGCCGAGACCGAGCTGCTGAAGCTGCAGCGTCAGTTCAACGATCTGCAGATGCAGATGCAGGAGCGCACCAACAAGCACCGGGTCGATGCGGCCAACGAACTGTCGAAGGTGGAGGCCGAGCAGGCGCAGGTACAGGAGTCGCTGACCGCCCGCCAGGATCAGGTGACGCGGACCGTGCTGACTGCACCGGTGCACGGCATCGTCAAGAACATCCGGATGAACACCCGTGGGGGCGTGATCCAGCCCGGCCAGGACATCATGGAGATCATTCCGCTGGAAGATCAGCTGCTGGTCGAAGCCAAGATCCGGCCGCACGACGTGGCTTTTCTGCGCCCCGGCCTGCCGGCCACCGTCAAGATCTCGGCCTATGACTATGCGATCTATGGCGGTCTGAAGGGTGAAGTGGAGCTGATCAGCCCGGACACCCTGCGCGACGACGAGCGGCGCGCCGCGAACCCCGGCGATGAGCGCTACTACCGCGTGCTGGTGCGCACCCAGGACTCGACCCTGAGCGCCGC
>JBHADS010000145.1:0-6517 GCA_041855185.1 Lautropia sp.
CCCTTGGCGTGGTTGGCGCCGATCCGCTGCCAGGTGGTGACGACGGTGTCGGGGTTCAGGGAGATCGAGGAGATGCCCTGCTCGACCAGCCACTCGGCCAGATCCGGATGGTCGGAGGGGCCCTGGCCGCAGATGCCGACGTATTTGCCCTGCTTGCGGCAGGCTTCGATGGCGCGGGCGAGCATCGCTTTGACGGCGGGGTCCCGTTCGTCGAAGCCCTCGGCGACCAGACCGGAATCGCGGTCCAGGCCCAGCGTCAGCTGGGTCATGTCGTTGGAGCCGATCGAGAAGCCGTCGAAGTATTGGAGGAACTCATCGGCCAGGATCGCATTGGAGGGCAGCTCGCACATCATGACGATCTTGAGCGCGCCGCTGCCATCGGCCGCGCCGCCCTCGCCGCGTTTCAGGCCGTGGGCAGCCAGCAGGTCGATGACCTTGGCGGCTTCGGTCAGTGTGCGCACGAAGGGCACCATCAGCTGCACGTTGGTCAGGCCCATTTCCTCGCGCACCCGCTTCATCGCCTGGCATTCGAGGGCGAAGCATTCGGCAAAGCTCGGCGCGATGTAGCGCGAGGCACCGCGGAAGCCCAGCATCGGGTTCTCTTCTTCGGGCTCGTAGCGCGAGCCGCCGATCAGCTTGCGGTACTCGTTGCTCTTGAAGTCGGAGAGCCGGACGATGACCGGCTTGGGCCAGAAGGCGGCGGCGATGGTGGCCACCCCTTCGGCCAGCTTGTCGACGTAGAAGGTGCGCGGGCTGGCATAGCCGCGGGCGACGCTTTCGACGGCCTGCTTCAGATCGGGATCGACGGCCGGGTAGTCGAGGATGGCGCGGGGGTGGATGCCGATGTTGTTGTTGATGACGAACTCGACCCGGGCCAGGCCGACGCCGGCGCTGGGCAGCGCCGCAAACTCGAAGGCGAGCTGCGGGTTGCCGACGTTCATCATGATCTTGACCGGGATGTCGGGCATCGCCCCCGTTTCGACCTCGGTGATCTCGGTTTCGAGCTGACCATCGTAGACGAAACCGGTGTCGCCTTCGGCACAGGAGACCGTGACGAGCTGGCCTTCGGTGAGCTGGTCGGTGGCGTTGCCGCAGCCGACCACGGCCGGGATGCCCAGTTCGCGCGCGATGATGGCGGCGTGGCAGGTGCGTCCGCCCCGATTGGTGACGATGGCGCTGGCGAGCTTCATCACCGGCTCCCAGTTGGGGTCGGTCATGTCGGTGACGAGTACGTCACCGGCCTGCACCCGGTCCATCTCGGAGGCATCGCCGACCACGCGGACGCAGCCGGTGCCGATCTTCTGGCCGATGGCGCGCCCCGATACCAGCACATCGGAGTTGCCCTTCAGCACGAAGCGCTGCTGGCGGCCGCTGTCCTTGGCCTGGGATTTGACGGTTTCGGGACGGGCCTGCAGGATGAAGAGCTGGCCGTCGATGCCGTCCTTGCCCCATTCGATGTCCATCGGGCGGCCATAGTGCTGCTCGATGATGCAGGCATAGCGGGCGAGTTCGATCACTTCCTCATCGGTCAGCGAGAAGCGTGCACGCTGCTCGGCCGGGGTCTCGACGGTCTGCACGGTCCGGCCTGCCGGGTTCTTCTGCCGGTCGGCAAACTCCATCTTGATCAGCTTGGAGCCGAGGTGGCGGCGGATGATCGGGTAGTTGCCGGCGGCCAGCATCGGCTTGTGGACGTAGAACTCGTCGGGGTTGACGGCCCCCTGCACGACGGTCTCGCCCAGACCATAGGAGCTGGTGATGAACACCACGTCCTCGAAGCCGGATTCGGTGTCGAGGGTGAACATGACGCCCGCCGCGCCCAGATCGCTGCGGCACATGCGCTGGATGCCGGCCGACAGGGCCACGCCTTCGTGGGCAAAGCCCTTGTGGACGCGGTAGGAGATGGCGCGGTCGTTGTAGAGCGAGGCGAAGACTTCGCGGATGTGATAGAGGATCGCCTCGATGCCGACGACGTTCAGCACGGTTTCCTGCTGGCCGGCGAAGGAGGCGTCCGGCAGATCCTCGGCGGTGGCGCTGGAGCGCACGGCAAAGGACACGTCCGGCGACGAGCTTTCGGTCAGGCGGGCGAACTGCTCGCGGATCTCGCGCTCGAACTGGGCGGGGAACTCGGCTTCATGCACCCAGTTGCGGATCTCGGCACCGGCCTTGGCGAGCGCCTTGACATCGTCGGTGTTGAGGGTGGCGAGCCGCTCGTTGATGCGCTCGGTGAGGCGGTTGTGGGTGAGGAAGTCACGAAAAGCCTGGGCGGTGGTGGCAAAGCCGCCAGGCACCTTGACGCCGGTCTTGGCCAGCTGACTGATCATTTCGCCGAGCGAAGCGTTCTTGCCGCCCACGACCTCGACATCGGTCATCCGCAGTTCTTCGAACGGGATGACCAGGCGTCCTCCGAAAGTGTTCATGAGTCAAATTTCCAGGATGGTTGAGAAGCTTGTCTCATGGGGGCCGGCACCCGGCAGCACGACACGGCTGCGCCCTCGAAGAAGCGATCCGGCCAACGGGCATCGTGTCCCTTGGCCCGGACACTGGGCGGCAGAAGAATCGTGAGCGTTCCCTGGCACGGCGACCGCTGCCGTGCGGTGGCCGGGCGCCGAAGGCGTCTCCCCGATGAATTCGAGAAGCGCTGCTGACCGCCCTGCCCCTTCGTGCCGGGGCGCTGGGTGTGCGGTGCAATCGGCGCTTCTGGAATTCACCCTCGGAAAGCGTGCTCCATCGCTTTCCTGGCTGTTCTGCCCGTGCTTGCCTACCCGTGCCTTGTCCGCCCATCCTGCGACAGACCTTGCAACGTCTGTGGCCCAGCAGTCCAGCAGCCCTAGGGTGGACCATGCGTCTGCGGCCTACCAGCCCTGCGGCAGAGCCGTGATGATGCCGGGCAAAACAGCGATTGTCTTGTGACCCGGGTCACAGGGTGTTGACGCTTTGAGACCCACGAGGCGCAAGATTGTCGCGTATTCTAGCGGCACGAACCGCCCGTTTCGACGCCAAAGTGCTCAGTCGCCGGCATCGTTTTACATCTCGCCAAGCTGTCGATGAACGGGTGCCCATTCACCTTTGCTGCGCTTCGTTTCTGCCCATGCCATTTTCGAGAATGTCCACCGGCACGCCGCCGAGCCGTTCCGCTTTCTTCATTTCGGACGGCACCGGGATCACGGCCGAGACCTTCGGCTGCTCGATGCTCAGTCAGTTCGACGACCTGAGCTTCCGCAACATCCGCCTGCCCTTCACCGATACCGAAGCCAAGGCTCGGGACGCCGTGGCGCGGATCAACCAGCAGGCACAGGCCGACAAGGCCCGGCCGCTGGTGTTCTCGACGCTGGCCAATCCGGCGATCAGCCGGATCGTGCAGGAGGCCAATGCGCTGTACCTGGACCTGATGGGGACTTTCGTGGCACGGCTGGAGGACGAGCTGGGACAGAAGTCCTCGCACAGCATCGGCCAGTATCACCGGATCAAGAGCCCGGACGAGTATCAGGCGCGGATCGATGCGATCAATTTCTCGCTGTCGCACGACGACGGGCAGCAACATGCCGAGCTGGGCACAGCGGATGTGATCCTGGTGGGCGTGTCGCGCTGCGGCAAGACGCCGACCAGTCTGTACCTGTCGATCCAGCACGGGATCAAGGCAGCGAACTATCCGCTGATTCCGGAGGATTTCGAGCGCAAGCGGCTGCCGGATGTGCTCTACCAGTACAAGCACAAGCTGTTCGGGCTGACGATCACGCCCGAGCGGCTGCATGAGGTGCGCAGCGAGCGTCGCCTGGGCAGCCGCTATGCCGCGCTGGAGAACTGCCGCGAGGAGGTGCGCGAGGCCGAGGCGATGATGCGGCGCGAGGGCATCTCGATGCTGTCGACGACGACGAAGTCGATCGAGGAGATCGCGGCGACGATCCTGACCGTGATCGAGCTGGATGCGGTGGACTGAAGGCAGCGCGCGGTCTGAGGCCGTGATCGAGGGCTCAGAGACCGCGCTGGCGGCGCTGCTCGAACAGGCAGATGGCGGCCGAGGCCGCCACATTGAGCGACTCCACGTCGGGCTGCTGGGGAATGGTGAGCCCCTGGCCGATGCGGGCCAGCAGGTGGGGATCGACGCCCTCCCCTTCATTGCCGAAGATCCAGGCCAGTGGCGGCCGCAGGTTGGCCCGATAGAGCACTTGCCCGCCCTGCAGGACGGTAGCGACCAGCGGAAGCTTCAGCCGCGCCAGCAGCGCCTCGTGCGGGACGGACTCGAACAGCTCCAGCACGAAATGCCCGCCCATGCCGGCGCGCAGCACCTTGGGCGACCAGCAAGCGGCCGTGCCGGGAGTGGTGATCAGGCGGCGGATGCCGGCCGCAGCGGCGGTGCGGATGATGGTGCCGACGTTGCCCGGGTCCTGCACGCGGTCGAGGATGACGACATCCTCGGCCTCGATCTCGGCCGGCAGCTCGGGCCGGGGGGTCTCGACCAGGGCCAGCACCGGCGCGGGCGACGGCAGGATGTCGAGTGCGTCGAAGAGGGCATCGTCGAGGATCAGCCAGCGGGCGCTGAGCAGCGCCTCGATGGCTGCATGGCCGGCAGCCCGCTCGCCAGCCACGGCCGTGGTGTTGCCGGACGGGGCCCCCAATCCGGCCGATGCCGGCTGCATCCGCGCGGCGCTCCCCGCAGCGCTGCCGAGCTGCACGCGCCGCCAGCTACGCTGGGGCAGCACGAGGGTCTGGAGGGCGCGGCCCTGCTGCAACCAGCTGTCGAGCAGGTGCCAGCCTTCGAGCACCGTCAGGCCGCTGCGCTTGCGCTCGCGGGCGGACTCGAACAGCTCGCGCACCTGGCGATGGCGCGGATTGGCAGCCGAGCTGATCTCGACGGGCGAATGGCGCAGATGGGCCCAGGCGGCTTGCAGGGTTTCGATGGGATCGGACATGGGCTGACGAAGCGGAAGGCAGGAGCCGGCGCCGGACACTGGCCGGCTGAGAGCGCTCAAGTATAGGCGCTTCGCGCTCAAGCCTGCCGCGCGGCGATGATGCGGGCCACGGGTGCGAAGCTGCGGCGGTGGATCTCGCAGGGGCCGAGTTCGCGCAGCGCCGCCATGTGGACGGCGGTGCCGTAGCCCTTGTGCTTCTCGAAACCATAGCCGGGGAACTGTTCGGCGTAGTCGAGCATCAACTGGTCTCGCACGGTCTTGGCCAGGATGGAGGCGGCGGCGATGGCCGGGTCGAGGTTGTCACCATCGATCAGGGTCTGGACGGCGATGCCCGGCAGCACCGGCGCCCGGTTGCCATCGACGCGCACATGGGTGGGTTGCGGATCGAGCCCCTCGACCGCCCGCTTCATGGCCAGCAGGGTGGCGCGCAGGATGTTGAGTTCGTCGATTTCTTCGACGCTGGCGCTGGCAATGGCGAAGGCATGGGCCCGCTGGCGGATCTCGGCGGCCAGGCGCTCGCGCTGGCGGGCGCTGAGTTTCTTGGAATCGCGCAGCCCCTCGATCGGATCATCGGGGCAGAGGATGACGGCGGCGGCGATGACGGGGCCGGCGAGCGGGCCTCGGCCGGCCTCATCGACGCCGGCCAGGCGTCCATCGGCCCCGAAGCGGGCAAGGTTTCCGTGCTCGGTCTGCATGGTTACGCAATCTCCCTTTTTCTCATCAGCGTGTTCCGGCGACGCACCCGCACATCCGGACACCGTACATCGCCCCCGCTCATCCCACATCAGCCCGGCGCAGCCCTGGTGATGGCGGGAACCCGTGCCCCTGATGCCAGCGGTCATTGGATGGCAGCTGTCATTGGATGCCCACCCGTCATCGCATGCGTACCTGTCAATGCAGCCTTCCCTTCATTGGACGCCTTCCCGTCACTGGATGCCTGCCTTGACATCCTCCCCGCCCTGAACAGCGGGGCTTGCCGGGCACCGGGTCCGCGTCACCGGCTGCCTACCCCTGTGCCCCCGACGGAGCGCACGGCGGATGCTAGGCGCCCAGCGCCTGCAGATCGTTCAGCACGGTGTTGGCCACCTGCTCGGCGCAACCGCAGGCGAGGCTGTGGTGCATCTCCAGAAAGCGCGCCGCCAGGCGTTCGCGGCCCGCGGCATCGTCGATCTGCTGTTCGACGGCCTGGGACAGCACCTCGGGCGTGGCGGCGTCCTGGATGAACTCGGGCACCAGAAACTCGGCGGCCAGGATATTGGGCAGGCCGAACCAGGGCTGGTACGCCTTGGTCTTCATCAGATGATAGGACAGCGGCGCCATCCGGTAGGCGATGACCATCGGCCGCTTGAAGAGCGCGGCTTCGAGTGTGGCGGTGCCGCTGGCGATCAGGGTCTGGTCGCAGGCGGCCAGCGCGGTGTGGGACTGGCCGTCCAGCAGCGTGATCGGCACATGCCGGTACTGCGGCTCGATCAGGGTGCGGAGCTGCGCCTTGCGCTCGGGGCCGGCCGCCGGCAGGATGAACTGCCAGTCCGGGTGGCGCTTGGCGAGCAGGGCCGCGGCCTGCAGGAAGGCCGGGGCGAGGTATTCGACTTCGCTGGCCCGGCTGC
>JBHADS010000146.1:0-6386 GCA_041855185.1 Lautropia sp.
GGCTCGATCAGATCACGGCCGAATTCGAGCATCCGGCCGCCGTCGGCGCGAATCACCTCGACCCGCGTCTCCTGCTCCCAGGGGCGCATGCGCAGATAGGTGTCATCGTCGATCTCCCGCCATTGCCGGTCCTTGAAGACCACGAAACCATAACGGCCATCGCGGCTGACGAAACGGATCGGCGCGCCGCGAATCTGCGCTTCTTCGCGCGCCAGCGAAAAAAGCTGTGACAGGCGCTCCGCATCGCTTTCGAGCGCCCGCAGCGGATTGGGCGCGCCCGAGACCACGACCATCGACAGCACGACGCCGACGATCATCAGCGCCACCAGCAATTCGATCAGGGTGAATCCGCCCTGCCGCCCGCCGTTGCGCGGCGCGCGGCGACGGCGCAGGGCAAGCACCCGTTGCGCACCCGCTGAGCAGACCGCGATCATGCGCCCGTCCCGATGGCCCGGCTGCGCGCGCAATCAGAGATCCCAGCTGCCGATGTCGGCATCACCGGCTTCGCCACCGGCCACACCATCGGCGCCCAGCGAAAACACATCGATCTCGCTGCGGATGCCAGGATTCAGATATTGATAGGGCTTGCCCCAGGGATCGACCGGCATCTTGTCGAGATAGGATTTCCAGTTGTTGGCAGCAGGCCCGGAAGTGGGACGACTGACCAACGCCTCGAGCCCCTGCTCAGTGGTCGGGTAGCGGCCATTGTCCAGACGATAGAGCTTGAGCTGCTGCATGATCTGGGAAATATCCTGCTTGGCCACGACGGCCCGCGCCTCATCCGGCCGGCTCATGAAATTGGGCACCACCAGCGCGGCCAATACGCCCAGGATCATCACCACGACCATCAGTTCGATCAGGGTGAAACCCGCCGACTTGCGTCGCGGTGCGCGCTTGTTGAAAGCCTGCAGACGTGCAGGCATGCATTTGATTGTCACGTTCGCTCTCCGTGCGGTGATACGTCTATTCAGAACCCAGGACCTGTATCGCTCACGTCCCTTGCATGCACTGCGAGCGTCAAAACGCCGTTGTGATGAAGCAACATCAAGCCCGACACGGCGACGACATCCGAAAGCTGCGTCGCACAGCGGCACGGAATTCTCCGGCGCTGGATCGCGTCATTGACGAGCGTATCGGCAACGGCCCGAGGGAAATCGTGCAAAGTACAGGTCAAACCCTTACTTTATCGCAGCTTGTGTTGTACGTTTTTAGCATCGGATGATTGGAGCAGATTCTTTGATCTGCCGTAACGGCCTTGTATGATAGCTGCCACGACTGTCGCCCCGAGGCGCCCTGCGCGTGTCATTCACCGTGTCGTTCACGTGATGGCCCCGTCAACAGTGCGCCGGGCGTGCAGGGCAAGACGCCCTGGCCTGCAAGGCAGCCCGGCCGGCTGCCAGGGGGCAGGCACGCGGGCATGATCAAATGACACGCTCTGAGCCGCTCTCCACGGGCTTGTGACGACCTCTTCCAAACGAGTCAGATCCATGCGGAGTTCTTCTGTCGCGGTACGCGTGCTGTCGCTGCTGCTGTTTCTGTTGCTGATCGGCGTAATTGCCTATTGGAGCATGCAGCTGCTTGCGCCCCGTGCCGCCATCGCGCCCAGCGATTCACTGGGCGACAACAGCCGCCCGCCTCTGCCGGCCGCCGCAAAATTGTTCGGCGCTCCCAATCAGCAGCAGGATGCCGGCGCGCCGCCGCCGGTCGATGTCCGAGTGACGGGCATTCTCGAAGCCGGCCGACGGGGTGTCGCCATTCTGGCGATCAATGGCGCACCGGCCAAAGCCTATCAGGTCAACCAGCGCATCGACGATGGCACGACGCTGAAGGAAGTCCTGGCGGACAAAGTGATTCTGGATCATCGGGGCAGCCGCATCGAGGCCGTTGCGCCGTCGCGCTACAGCATCGACATCCTCAGCAGCAACGCGGGCCGATCCGGGCCGCCGGACGGCATCGAGGAACTCGCGCCCACCGATGACCCGGCCGCCTCCCCGAGCGAGTCGCCGGCTGCCGCACCGGATGCGCGTCCACTGCCCGCGCCGCAGCCCGGGATGCCGGGCATGCCCCCGCCCGGCACCTATGGCAGTGATGCCGCGCCGCCTCCGCCGCCCGCCGACCCCGGCGCCCGGCGTCCGGTGCCGCCACCGCGCCTCGGTATTCCGCCGGCCGGTGCCGGCTATGCGCCCCCCGACATGAATGGCGGGATGCCGATGGACGTGCCCCATGACCCGCGCGCCGACATGGAAGTCCCGGTGGGCACGGTGCCGGAGGACGTTCCGCTGCTGCCCGGTGAGGCGCTGGAATTCGTCGACGAAGGCGTGGAAGCGCCGGTCTACGACGAACGCGCCTTCAGCGACGAGCACGCCGTGATGGACGCCAACCACAACGGAACGTCACAGCACTGAGATGCATCGGCCGCACCGCGGCCGCGCCTGCCGCGCTCGGGGTCCGCAGGTGGCACGGGGTGATAAAGTGAGTGACAGGCTCTAGAATCCCGGGATTCTTTTCCTGGTTTTCGGCCACCCCGATGAAAACTTATCTCGATCTGATCCGCCAGGTTGAACAGCACGGCGCCCGCAAGACCGATCGCACCGGCACTGGCACGCTGTCGATCTTCGGCTGGCAGATGCGCTTCGATCTCGCCGAGGGCTTTCCGCTCCTCACCACCAAGAAGCTGCATCTGAAATCGATCATCCACGAGCTGCTGTGGTTTCTGCAGGGCAGCACCAATGTCCGCTATCTGCAGGAGAACGGTGTCAGCATCTGGGACGAATGGGCCGACGCCAACGGCGAACTCGGCCCGATCTATGGCTCGCAGTGGCGCAGCTGGCCCACGCCCGACGGCCGGCACATCGACCAGATCGCACAGGTGGTGGAAGACATCCGGCGCACGCCCGACTCACGCCGTCTGATCGTCTCGGCCTGGAACGTGGGCGCGCTGTCCGAGATGGCGCTGCCGCCCTGCCATGCGCTATTCCAGTTCTATGTGGCCGACGGCCGGCTGTCGTGCCAGCTCTATCAGCGCAGCGCCGACATCTTTCTGGGGGTGCCCTTCAACATCGCCTCCTATGCACTGCTGACGCACATGGTGGCGCAGCAGACCGATCTGCAGCCGGGCGAGTTCATCTGGACCGGCGGCGACTGCCACCTGTATCTGAATCATCTCGAACAGGCCCACACCCAGCTGGCGCGCGAGCCGCGGGCCCTGCCGACGCTGAAGCTGCTGCGCAAGCCCGAATCGCTGTTCGACTATCGCTACGAGGATTTCGAGATCGAAGGCTATGACCCGCATCCGGGCATCAAGGCCCCGATCGCCGTCTGAGGGATCGCCATGCCCTGCCTGACCCTGATCGCCGCCCGCGCCCGCAATGGCGTCATCGGCAACGACAACCAGCTCCCCTGGCATCTGCCCGAGGATCTGCGCCACTTCCGTGAACGCACCACCGGCCATACCGTGCTGATGGGACGCAAGACCTGGGAGTCGATCGGCCGCCCGCTGCCCGGCCGCCGGATGGTGGTGATCAGCCGCCAGCAGCTCGAGCTGCCGGCCGGCGTGGAACTGGCCCCGAGCCTGGAGGACGCGATAGCCCGGCATGCAGACGAAGCGGAGCTGTTTGTGCTCGGCGGCGCCCAGATCTATGCGGCAGCCTGGCCGATCGCCGATCGCCTGGTGCTGACCGAGATCGAGCTGGAACCCGAAGGCGACACGACGCTGCCCGCCCCAGACCCGGCACACTGGCAACTGCTGAGCCGGGAAGCGGCGGTCAGCGCCTCCGGCATCCGCTACGCGATTGCCGACTACGTGCGGCGCATGCCGCAACCGTAGTGCCCGCCCCCATCCGGAACACCGGGGCGCCAGGGCCAGCCCGGAAAACCGTACATCCGCGCGATCGCGCTTGAGCCTGCCCCCCGGGCACCAGGGCCAGTCGGCACCGGAGCCGGTACCGGACGAGAATGTTTCATGAAACATTCAGAAAAGAAGTGGCGCTCATAGTCGCCCACCATGTTTTCCCTCTGGTGAGCAGCGGTGTGGCATGTTAAATTGCAACAATAAGGATACATAACTATTACTTCGTGCAAAACCAACGGGTGATTTCTCAATGATCCGGTGTCTCAGAAGCGCCGGGGAGCTGATGCTGGCAATCGTTCGCGGGCATGCCGGCAGCCGCGGGTGCCCGTCCGGGCCATCGGCACAGCGCTCCCCCCTCGAAGGGCCGTCGTGGCGCCTGTTGCCCGGTCTGCTCTTGCCCACCCGTGCACGACGCATGACGGCAGCCCTGCTCCTGTCACTGCTGCCCGCCCTCACCCCGGCCCCGGCTGCTGCCGAGGTGCTGCGCTGGTCCGGACAGAGCGATGTGCTGACGCTGGACCCCCACGCCCAGAACCACCCCCAGACACAGGCCGTGCTGCAGCAGGTCTATGAGAGCCTGACGCGCTACTCCCCGAAGATGGAGATCGAGCCCGCCCTGGCCGAACGCTGGAGCATGATCAACCCGCTGGTCTGGCGTTTTCATATCCGCAAGGGTGTGCGCTTCCACGACGGGCTGCCGATGAGCGCCGACGACGTGGTGTTCTCGCTGGAACGGCTGAAGGAAGCCAATTCGCCGCTGAGCGGGGTGCTCAGCGGGGTCCGGTCGATCCGCCAGGTCGATGAGCATACCGTCGACATTCAGCTCGATCGGCCCATGCCGCTGCTGGCGCGCTCGCTGGTGGACGCCCGCATCATGAGCCGGCAGTGGGCGCGCCGCCACCGCGTCACCAAGGCGCAGAACCTGAAGATCCACGAGGACACCTTCGCCTCCCGCCATGCCAACGGCACCGGCCCCTTCCGGCTGGAAGGCTGGATTCCCTCGCAGCAGCTGCTGATGAAGCGGCATACCGGCTGGTGGGATCAGGACGGCTTTCCGGGCAACGTCAGCGAGCTGCTCTATCAGCCGATCCCGGGTGATCAGGCCCGGGTGGAAGCGCTGGTGCGCAATGAAACCGATCTGGTCACGGATCTGCCGCTGCAACGCATTCCGTCCCTGCAGCGCATGGCCGAGCTGCGGGTGATGACCGATGTCAGTCAGCGGACGCTGATGATCGGCATGGACCAGTTCTCGCCCCGGCTGCGCAACGCACAGGCCGGCGAGAACAACCCCTTCAAGGACCTGCGCGTGCGTCGCGCGCTCGCACTGGCCATCGACCACCGCCGGCTGTACCGGGTCACACAGACGCTGTCGCGGCCGGCCGGCACCATCATCGCCCCCGGCGTCAATGGCTGGACACCGGCGCTGAACCAGCCCGTCTCGCGCAACCTGCCGCTGGCCCGACAGCTGATGAGCGCTGCCGGCTATCCGGACGGCTTCGAGGTGACACTCGATTGCCCGAACAACCGCTACGCCTTCGATCAGGAGATCTGTAACGCGCTGGTGCCGATGTGGGCGCAGATCGGGGTGCGCCTGAAGGTGAACCCCATCCCCTTCGCCAGCCTCGTGCCCAAGCTCGAGACGCTGGAAAGCAGCCTGTGGCTGATCGGCTGGAGCAGTCCGGATCTCGACGCCCTGCAAAGTCTGGTGCCGCTGGTCTACACCCGTTCCGGCAGGCTGGATGGTGCGTATAATGCGGGGCGCATCAACAACCCGTCGCTGGACCGTCTGGTCGATCAGGCTCGGGCCGAGAATGATCCGGACAAGCGTCTGCGCTTCATGCAGGACGCACTGCAGATCGTCAAGGACGAGTACTACTATCTTCCTTTGCGGCACCCGCTGCGCGCCTGGGTGATGAACCGTCGGCCCCGCCTGCTGGCACCGCCGATGGAACGCCCGGAAATGCGCTTCGTCATGCTGCGTACCAGCAAGTCGACGGGCACAGCAGCCAGTGCAGTGCGGTCTCCGGTACAATCGGCGCCCACGCCTCCGTAGCTCAGTGGATAGAGCATCCCCCTCCTAAGGGGAGGGTCGCACGTTCGATTCGTGCCGGAGGCGCCATCTCTTCCCCCTGATATCCCAAAGCCGGCGGCAGCGCACGGCCGCTCCGGGTGCTTTTGCCTTTGCCGATATGTCCGACGCCTCGCCGTATATCTTTCTGCAGGGACTGACCGTTCAATCCCTGATCGGTGTCTATCCGGAGGAAAGGCTGGGGCAGCAGCCGCTGCTGATCGACATCGAGGTGGCTCTGCCGGACGCCACGCCTTTTCTGTCCGACCGTTTCGAGGACACGATCGACTACGCGGCGATCGCCGAGCTGATCCGCGATGAGGCCGCACAGCAATCCTTTCTGCTGCTCGAACGCATGGCCCACCATCTGTGCGAACAGATCAGCCTGAAGTTCGGTGCGCCCTGGAGCCGCATCCGCATCGTCAAGCCCGGTATCGTTCCCCAGGCAGCGGCGGTCGGCGTCAACTA
>JBHADS010000147.1:0-4167 GCA_041855185.1 Lautropia sp.
CGGCGCTGAAACTGGTGGTACTGTCCGAACGTGACGACGCCGCCACGGTGCAGGCCGCCCAGGAAGCGGGCGTCCTCGGCTTCATTCCCAAGTCGGCCAGCGTCGAGCACTGCATCGGCAGCCTGCGTCAGATTCTGGCCGGCAACAAGACTTTCCCGCCAGCAAGCGCTCCGGTCCCCGCGGCCCATGTGCTGCCTCATCCCGACAGCCTCGAACGCCTCGCTCCCGAGGCAGGCGCATCCAGCAGACATGATCGGGTGGCAGACCCCGTCCCCGTCTGGCAAGTCCATCGGGCCAGCCACGGCAATTCGCGCACACCCTGGGGACTCCCCTCGACACCCCCTGCCCGCATCGCCGCAGCGCAACCCGGCCCACAGCCCATCCGGAACACCGCTGCCGCTTCAAGCGCCGACAAGCCGGCGATGACACAAGTACCCTCGACGCCGCCGCGTGAGTACAACGATGGCCGACACCTGGGGCTGACCGAACGTCAGCGCGGCGTACTGCGTCTGATGATTCTGGGGATGCCGAACAAAGCCATCTGCCGCGAACTCCATCTGGCCGAAGGAACCGTCAAGGTTCATGTCAGTGCCGTGTTGCGCGCTCTCGGCGTCACATCCCGCGCACAAGTGACCGTCGCCGCCCTGCGTGCAGGCGTCCATATCGAGTAGATTCGCCTGCCTCCCGCCCGGTACAAGCAAAAAAGCCAGTATCTGCCCCGAAACTCATCCAAGGGGCCGATGCTGGCATTGTCCATGCCAGCTTTGTTCATGCTGGCGTTGTTCGTTGGAACAGGACACTCGAAGCAGGACGCTGCGGCGTGAGCAGACAGCCAGCAGCCGCGACGCGAACGCGCTAGGCATGGATCATGCGCAGCTGCCTAGAGCGCCTCATCGCGCAAAACCTGGGGCGCGACAGAACAGCCAGCAAAGCAAAGCAAAGCAAAGCTTTTTGATTTGATTCTGGAGATTTGCCCGAACGGGCGATGCGGATTTTATCCGGAGACGGATATATATTTATATCCGAGAGATGGCGTCCCGTAGGGGATTCGAACCCCTGTACTCACCGTGAAAGGGTGATGTCCTAGGCCTCTAGACGAACGGGACCTTGATAAAACAAACGCTTGTTATTGCATCCATTGCTTATCAAGCGATTTCAGCAGTATAACACGCTTTTATTTGTTTGCAAATCAACCGATTTACTTCTTGCCTGTCGATCGACTGACTCAATCGACTTCGCCGCATTCAAAATCTTCAAGCCCCGATGTTTTGAAATTCATGACATCGAAACTTGATCACCTTTGAATGGTGGAGGTAAGCGGGATCGAACCGCTGACCTCTTGCATGCCATGCAAGCGCTCTCCCAGCTGAGCTATACCCCCGTGGCGATCAAGAAACAAGATTCTAAACCGATTCTTGCTGGCTTGCAAGTCTTTTTTCGTCAACTTCTCGAAATCAACAACTGTTGAAGGAAACCACCGAAACTTCCCTGCGATTTCCGCCAAGCAACTGCTGCCTGACTTGCTTGCCGACCGTTATGATAGCGTTTTTGCTGCGCTCGTCAAATCTTTTTTTGCCGCGTCAACAAAATCGTCTTTTCACCACGCTTCATCTTCAGCAAACCATGACAGCACAATTGATCGATGGCCTGGCCATCTCCGCCCAGGTCAGAGAACAGGTCCGCCAGGCGGCTACCCGGATTCTTGCGAGCAGCGGTCGTCCCCCTGGACTCGCAGTCTTGCTGGTGGGCGACTCGGCGGCCTCCCAGGTCTATGTGCGCAACAAGATCCGGGCCTGCAAAGCCGCAGGCTTTCATTCGGTCAGCGAGCACCTGCCGGAAAGCACCACGGAAGCCGAGCTGCTCGACAAGCTGGCGGCACTGAACGCAGACCCGACGATCGATGGCATTCTTGTCCAGCTTCCCCTGCCCGCTCATATCAATACCCGGCGCGTGATCGAGGCCATCGCCCCGGACAAGGACGTGGACGGCTTCCATGTCGCCAATGCCGGCGCGCTGATGACCGGCGCGCCGCAACTGGTGCCCTGCACCCCGCTGGGTGTGATGACGCTGCTGGAACACACGGGCGTGCCGCTGCGCGGCGCCGAGGCCGTCATCATCGGCGCCAGCAACCTGGTGGGCAAGCCGCAGCTTCATCTGCTGCTGCAGGCCGGCGCCACGGTCACGCTGTGCAACAGCAAGACCCGCGATCTGGGCGCCCAGGCCCGTCGCGCCGATATTCTGGTGGTGGCCGTGGGCCGTCCCAACATCGTCACGGCCGACATGATCAAGCCCGGCGCCGTGGTGATCGATGTCGGCATCAACCGGCTGCCCGACGGCAAGCTGACCGGGGATGTCGATTTCGAAGGTGCCCGCCAGGTGGCCGGGTGGATCACGCCGGTGCCCGGTGGCGTCGGACCGATGACGATCGCGATGCTGCTGCAGAACACGATCACGGCAGCCAAGCGGCATCTGAAGTTGGCTGCCTGATCTGGGGCTGTCTTTCCTGATCTGAGGCTGCCTTTCGGATCGGAAGCTGTTTGCATCATCCGGAACCGTCGCCTTGATCCGGGGCTGCTTTCCTGATCTGAGGCCGCCTTTCGGATCGGAAGCTGTTTGCATCATCCGAAACCGTCGCCCTGATCCGAGGCTGCTTTCCTGGCCCGAGACCGATTTGATGGCCGGAAAGCTGGCGGCCTGGCCTGGGACTGGCTGCCTTCAAGTGAGCACGCCATCGCGCAGCCAAGGCCAGCGGTGCCCGGGCTTTCGATGCCTTGCCCCCTTCTCCCGGCGTGCCTCGGCCCGGAAACAGCGCCCGTGCAACGGCCGCACATGCGCCTGCGGCACGGAAAGCCAAATATGCGCCGGACATGCGCCCCGGCGCGGGAAGCCCGGGCGCAGCGCCAAAGTCGGTGTGCTGAACGACGGGCCGAGTGCCGACCGGCCGAACACGGCCCGCGACCTGAGCAACGGACGCCAATGGCTCGCACATGTTCCATGAAACGGTGGACCGGTGGCCATGCACCGCCCGCCGGTTCGACGGACGCGACGGCTCGTGCCCCCAAGCGCTGTCGTCCCAAGTACACTCATCGGGTGTTTCTATGATTGATTTTCAGGCGCACTTCCCTCATCTTGGCTGCTGAACCCCGCTTCCAGGCCGTGCGCACCGCGCTCTTCGGGCTGGGCCATGCTGCTTTTCCGAGCACGCCGGCCCTTCGCGTCGAGCGCCGCGCTTCGGCCACTCATCCTGTGGTTGCTCCGAAACGCCGACTGGGCCGGCGTTTGGCCACGGGTCTTGCAGCAGTGCCTGCTGCATCCCCGTGCCGCGATTTCAGGATGGCCAAGCGCCATGCCGGGCACTGTCCTCGTCGGCAGCCCTCCCCGGCTCCCGCGATGAAGCACACGAAACGGAAGCGGCTCACGGCGCCTTCGGGCGCGGTATGTCCTGTGCTGCACACGACACACCGTCCCGGGTCCGATGCGTGCATCGCCGTGCGCATCCCGCGCCTGATCTCCGATTCAGACCCTCTTCAGACCCAGAAATCCCATGACCACATCCATGCAATCCGCCGTTTCCGACAACCCGCTGTTGGCTGGTCCGCGCCAGCTGACCCATTTCAGTGCCGTGCGCCCGGACCAGGTGACGCCCGCGCTCGATCAGGTGCTGGGCGAAGCTGAGCAGGCACTGGCCCAGGCAACCGCCACCGAGACGCCCGCCAGCTGGAACGATGTGGTGCTGCCGTTGCAGCATGGCACCGAAAGACTGGCCCACGTCTGGGGGCTGGTGCAGCATCTGAACTCAGTGGCTGACACGCCCGAGCTGCGCGAGACCTTCAACAAGAACCTGCCCCGCGTCGTCGAGTTCTGGACGCGCCTGGCACAGAACACCGCTCTGTTCGACAAGTACAAGACCCTGAAAGCCGGTCAGGGCTATCAGGCGCTCGATGGTGCCCGCCGCACGGCCGTCGATCACGAGGTGCGCAGTTTCGTGCTGGGCGGCGCCGAGCTGGTGTCGCCGGCCCGCGAGCGCTTTGCCGCCATTCAGGAAGAGCTGGCGGCCCTGAACCAGCGCTTCTCCGAGAACGTGCTGGATGCCACCAATGCCTTCGAGCTGCTGATTCCCGACACGGAAGAAGGCCGGGCACGGCTGGCCGGCTTGCCCGAGGATGC
>JBHADS010000148.1:0-2552 GCA_041855185.1 Lautropia sp.
CCATTACCGCAACCTCGATGTCAGCACGCTGAAGGAGCTGGCGCGCCGCTGGGCGCCGGAGGTCTACAAGGGCTTCGAGAAGCGCGGTGCGCACACCGCGCTGGCCGACATCCTCGAATCGATCGAGGAGCTGCGCTACTACCGGCGTCACTTCATCGCGGCCGACGGCGTGCGCAGATAGAGGGTCAGCCGGTAGCCGGTACGGCTGACCGGGCGATGGCCGCGCCACAGTTGCCGCCAGCTGCTGGCCTGGGCCGCAGCCGGGTCATGCGCCGCCACGGGGGCGAGCTGGGCCGACAGCAGTGCCTGCAGATCGGCTGGCCGGCTGGCCTCGTCGGCCACCAGCAGCCAGGGGCATTGCGGCGGCGGTTGCTGCTCATCCTGCTGGTGCAGGGCGGGCAGGCGGATGAAGCGGGCGCCACCATGATAGGCAAAGAGCGCGCGCTCGCTGGCATCCGGTCCGATGCTCAGCACGCAACCGGGGTGGCTGGAGAACAGGGCACGGGTCGGGATCAGCATCTCGTGATAGCTCTTGCGATAGTTGCCGGCCGGCAGCCACAGCGTCATCAGCAACAGCCAGGTCAGCACCATGCCGCCCGATGACAGCGCCATCGGCCGCCAGAAGGGGCGCGGCCGGCGCGAGACGCGCCACATCACGAGCAGGACCCAGGTGGCGGTTGCCACCAGGCCGATCGTCAGCTCGGTCATCGACAGCGATGCACTGAAGCCGGGCACGGCCTCCTGGGCCTTGGCCGCCATCCGGGCACGGCCTCCTGGGCCTTGGCCGCCATCCGGGGCGGCCAGCCGGTCATGAAGGCGATCCAGTAGGCCCAGACGGCCAGTCCGGCCACCGAAAAGATCATCACGGCAAACCAGTCGACGACGCTGACCAGGTTGCGGCGGATCATCGGCAGGGTGATGCCGGTCAGGATCGCCATCGGAAAGACCATCGGCGTCAGCGTGTGCTGGTGGTCGGTCTGGGCGGGATTGAACAGCGCGGCCAGCAGCAGCAGCAGCAGCGGCACCAGGGCGGCGGCGATCGGCGTCTCGCGGCAGCCGCTGCGCCAGCGCCAGATGCCCCAGAGCACGAAGGGCCAGAGCGGCCAGAAGTACCAGGGCATCGTGCGGGCATAGCGGCTGAGGGACTCCAGCGTCGGCCAGCCGACCATCTGCTGGTTCCAGTGCAGCCAGGCCTGGAAGAACTCGGCGACTTTCAGCCCAGCTGCCGGGTCGAGCGGCAGCTGGCCGTCGCCGGCCATCAGCGGCAGTGCCTGCACGGCGGCATCGGGGCTGCTGTAGTAGGCCAGCAGCATCGGCCAGAGGATGCTGCCGATCAGCATCACGGGCAGGGCCGTCAGCAGCACCCAGCCGGCCACCAGGCGGAAGGGCGGTGCCAGCCACAGCAGCACCAGCAGCGCCAGTGCCAGGGCGGCGGCCAGCGGAATGCCATAGGTCAGCAGGCTGGCGGCGACGGCCAGCCCGACCAGCAGGCCGCCGAGGCGTGGACGCTCCAGCGTCAGGCTGAGACCGAACAGAAAGAGCGCGATGCAGGGCAGCTGGGCGGCATCGGCCGTGGTCTGGTGGATGGGGGCGATCAGGCCGAAGCAGGCGAGCACGGCCAGCAGCACGGCATCGGCCACGGCGTGGCCGAAATCCTGCGGGCTGGCGCCGGCGCCAAAGGGATCCTGCGGCTGGATCTCGGGGCGGCTGGCCAGGTTGCGGGCCGCATACCAGAGCAGCACCATGGCGATGCCGATGCCGGTTGCACCCGTCATCCGGATCGCCAGATCGGGGTCGATCATCCACGGCGATGCCGCCTGCCCGAGCAGGCCGCCGAGCAGCGCGTTGAAGAAGTGAGCCAGCTGCATGCCCATCGCCCCCAGCCAGAAGGGCAGCGGGCCGCCCTGGGGCACCAGCTCACCCTGCACATTGGGCAGCAGCCAGTCGATGCTGGTGCCGGTTGCCATGGTGTGGGCGATGCCGAAGCCGATGGCGTCGTCGGTTCGCCAGGGGTCGCGGCCGAACAGGCCGGCAAACACGTAGACGGCACAGAACAGCAGTGGGATCCAGCGCGGCAGGCGGGCAGCGTCCGCGGAGGTGACCAGATAGGGTCTGACGCGGGACCCGTGGCTAGAACTTCTCATTGTGGGTTGTATGAGACCGATCCGTTGACACTGAATTGTGACACTCTCAGGGCCGCGACAGCTGCGGATAGTCGTGTCAAGGAGGAGGCGTTGCGCCAGCTGGCGGGGCGGGTGTGCATGGCTTTGGCGACCGGGGCAGGGCCGACCGCGCATAGCCGATCCGGCGCCGGGGGCGGACGCCCAATGAAAAAGCCCTGGCGGGGCCAGGGCTTTCGGTGCCACGTTCCAGAAGAGCCGTGGAGGGAAAATACGACAGGATCAAGCCTTGGCAGCAGCGCCGGTGCGCGCGAACTTCTGGCGGAACTTCTCGACGCGGCCGGTCTCGATGATGCGCTGTTGGGCACCCGTGTAGAAGGGGTGGGATTCGGAAGTCACGTCCAGCTTGACCAGCGGATATTCCTTGCCGTC
>JBHADS010000149.1:0-5811 GCA_041855185.1 Lautropia sp.
AGATGAAAATCAAGCAACTGATGGGTGCGGTGGCTGCGGCCGCTGCGATGTTCTCGACGCCGGTGGCGGCCGAAGAAATCGTGCTCAAGGTGGCCCATTTCTGGCCGTCCTCGGCGCTCAGCCAGAAGCAGGTGCTGGAGCCCTGGTGTGCGAAGATCGCCGCCGAGTCCAGCAATCGCCTCAAATGCCAGATCTATCCGGCGATGCAACTGGGCGGCACCCCCGCACAGCTGATCCAGCAGGCCACCGACGGCGTAGCCGATATCGTCTGGACCCTGCCGGGTTATACGGCCGGACGCTTCCCCTCGGTCGAGGTCTTCGAGCTGCCCTTCATGACCCGCGATGCCGAAGGGGCGAGCCGCGCCGCCTGGGAATACTATGAGCAATTCGGCCAGAAGGATTTTGCGGCGCTCAAGCCGCTGGCCTTTCATGTGCACGATGCCGGCCACATTCACAACAACAAGCGCGAAATCAGGAAGCTGTCGGATTTTCGCGGGCTGAAGATGCGTGCTCCCACCCGGCTGACCAACCGGATGATCGCCCACCTGGGCGCAACGCCGGTGGCCATGCCGATGCCGCAGACGCCGGAGGCGGTGTCCAAGGGCGTGGTCGATGGCTATGTGCTGCCCTGGGAAGTGATCCCGACCATGAAGCTGCACGAGATGACCAAGTACCACACCGAAGTGGATGCTTCGCTGCCTTCGTTCTATACGACTCTGTTCACCATCGCCATGAACAAGGCGCGTTACGAAAGCCTGCCCGATGATCTGAAGAAAGTGATCGACAATAATTCGGGGGCTGATTTCTCGGCATCGATCGGGCGCGCCTGGGACGCATCGGCACCCGCCGCACGCAAGCAGGCGGCCGATCGCGGCAACCGCTTCTACACGCTGCCTGTCGACGAGGCAGGGCAGTGGATCAAGGTCGGCGAGCGGGTGTCGGCCGAATGGGTCAAGGAAGTGAGCAAGAAGGGCTATCCGGGCCAGGAGATGTTCGATACGGCCCGCAGCCTGATCGAGAAACACAGTAAATAAGCAGGAGCTCCGAGCTGTACCTGGCAGCATCGGCCACGGCAAGCGTGATGGCAGCCTGACGCTTGCTGCCGCTGGAGCCTGCGTGCCGGCCTTGCAGCCTGTTGCCATGCCGTCTGCGGCTTTGCGGCGACGGGGAGCGGACGGGCAGGCTGTGGCTTTGCGGCATCGGGCACCCGGAGGGGCGAACGACGGCTCGGTTGCGGTAAATGATTTGGCACGGCCGGGCAGCGGCCCGGGGTGACTGCGTTCGATTTCGGAGACAACACTATGGCTGAGGTGATTCCTCAACTCGACGGCGCCCCCGTCGATGCCGGACCGCGTGATCCGGTTGGGCGCTTCCTGCTCCTCTGGTCGCAGGCGTCGGCGCTGGGTGGTGCGGCGCTGCTGTTCGGCGCCTGTGGTCTGTCGGTCTACAGCGTGCTGGGCCGCTGGCTGTTCGATGCCCCCATTCTCGGGGATGTCGAGATGATCCAGATGGCCTGTGCACTGGCGATTGCGGCCTGTCTGCCCTATGCGCAGATGAAGAACGCCCATGTGATCGTCGATTTCTTCACCCACAACGCGTCGCCGGCGCTGCGCCGGGTGCTCGACCGGGTGGCGGCGCTGCTGCTGGCGGCGGCCTCGGCCGTCGTCGCCTGGCGCAGCTTCGTCGGCGCCTGGGAGGCGGCCGAAAGCGGCGAAAGCACGATGATTCTGGGTTGGCCGCTCTGGTGGTCCTATCTGACGCTGGGGCCGGGCTTCATGCTGCTTGCCTTCACGGCGCTCTACACCTTCTGGCAGCTGGGGCATGAGCAGGAAGGAGCGCGCTCATGAGCAGCGTGACGATCGGTTTTCTGGTGGGGGGCTTCACGCTGGTGCTGCTGGCCCTGCGCATCCACATCGGCATGGCCATGCTGGTGGGGGGCTCGGTCGGCTACATCGCCGTCTCGGGCTGGGACCCGCTGATGAGCTATTTCAAGCACCTGGCCTACAGCCGTTTCTCGGTCTATGACCTGTCGGTGGTGCCCTTGTTCCTGCTGATGGGCAACATCGCCTCCTACGGCGGTCTGTCCCGGCGTCTGTTCGAGGCCACCAATGCCTTCATGGGGCATTACCGTGGCGGGGTGGCGATGAGCGCAATCGGCGCCTGTGCCGGTTTCGGCGCCATCTGCGGCTCCTCGCTGGCGACGGCGGCGACGATGGGGCGAGTGGCGCTGCCCGAGCTGCGGCGCAATCGGTATTGGCCGGCGCTGGCCACCGGAGCGCTGGCGGCCGGCGGCACGCTCGGCATCCTGATTCCGCCGTCGGTGGTGCTGGTGATCTATGCCATCCTGGCCGAGCAGAACGTGGCGGCGATGTTCATGGCGGCATTGGTACCCGGCATCATCGCCATGCTGGGCTACATGCTGGTGATTGCGATCGTCGTGCGCGTGGTGCCGGGCTCGGGCCCGGCGTCCGAGCGGATGCCGTGGCGGCAGCGGCTGGCGGCGCTGGCCAAGGTCTGGCCGATCGTCACGGTCTTCGTCGTCGTCATCGGTGGCATCTACGGGGGCGTGTTCACGCCGACCGAGGCGGCCGCCGTGGGCACCCTCGCCACCACCGTGCTGGCCATCGCATCGCGCGAGCTGAGTCTGAAGGGCTTCCTGGAGGCGGTGTTCGGTGCGGCGGAGTCCACCGCGATGATCTTCCTGATCCTGCTGGGCGCCGATGTGCTGAATGCCTTCCTGGCGCTGTCGCAGATGCCGCAGACGCTGGCCGAGTGGGTGCTGGGCAGTGGGCTGTCGCCGGCGCTGGTGCTGGCGGCCATCATCCTGACCTATCTGGTGCTCGGCTGCATCATGGACAGCCTCTCGATGATCCTGCTGACGATCCCGATCTTTCTGCCGATCGTGATGGGGCTGGATTACTGGGGGCTGAACCCGACCGACAAGGCGATCTGGTTCGGCATCCTGGCGCTGATGGTGGTGGAGATCGGGCTGATCACGCCGCCGGTGGGCATGAACGTCTTCGTCATCAACAGTCTGGCCAAGGACGTGCCGATGAAGGAGACCTTCCGTGGTGTGCTGCCTTTCCTGGCCTCGGATCTGCTGCGCATCGTGTTGCTGGCACTGTTCCCGGTACTGTCGCTGGGGCTGGTGCATCTGTTGGGAGGCTGAACATGGACCGGGAGGATCGACACCCCATGAAGCTCTATACCTACTTCCGCAGTTCGGCAGCCTACCGCGTCCGGATCGCGCTGAATCTGAAAGGTCTGTCGTTCGAGGCCGTACCGGTGCATCTGCTGCGCAACGGCGGCGAGCAGCGGCAGCCCGAGTATCTGGCGCTGAATCCGGCGGGCCTGGTGCCGACGCTGGAGGACGGTGCCACGGTGCTGACACAGTCGCTGGCAATCATCGAGTATCTGGACGAAACCCGGGGCGGGCCGGCGCTGCTGCCGACGGGCGCCGCCGACCGGGCACGGGTTCGGGCGCTTGCCCTGAGCATCGCCTGCGACACCCACCCGCTGAACAATCTGCGCGTGCTGCAGTACCTGGGCCGGCAGCTGGGCATCGACGAGGCGGGGCGCAACGACTGGTATCGGCATTGGGTCGGGCAGGGGCTGGGCGCGGTCGAAAGGATGCTGGCCGATGATCCGCGCACCGGCCGCTTCTGCCACGGCGACACGCCGGGGTTGGCCGATTGCTGTCTGGTGCCGCAGGTGTTCAATGCCCGTCGCTTCGGCTGCGATCTGGATGCAATGCCGACGGTGCGCCGCATCGCCGAGCACTGCGAGGCGCTCGAAGCCTTCCGGCTGGCTGCGCCCGAGCAGCAGGCCGATGCGGTGGTCTGAGCGATGAGCCCCCCGGCCGTCCCTCAGCCGAGCGCGGCGCCAGCGGCACCGGAGGTGATGCCGCTTCCGCGCGTGGTGCTGGTGCTGGCTCTGCTGCTCGGCCTGCAGCCGGTCACGACGGATCTCTATCTGCCGGCGCTGCCCGAGCTGACGACGGCCTTGCAGGGCAGCGTGCATCAGGCGCAGCTGACGCTTTCCGGGCTGCTGTTGGCCTTCGGTCTGGCGCAGCTGCTGTTCGGGCCGCTGTCCGACCGTTTCGGGCGCAAACCGGTGCTGCTGGCCGGGCTGTCGCTGTATGCGGTGGCTGCGCTGGGCGGCGGTCTGGCCGGCTCGATGGAGGCGCTGCTGTTCTGGCGGGTGCTGCAGGGGGCGGCCCTGGGGGCGGTGGTGGTCTGTGCCCGGGCGCTGGTGCGCGATCTCTACACGCCCGAGAACGGTGCGCGCGTTCTGGCCCGCGGGCTTTCGGGTCTCGGGGTGCTGGCCTGCTGCAGCCTGCCCCTCGGCGGGGTGCTCGCGCATTTTCTGGGGTGGCGCGCCACGCTGCTGAGCGTGTCGGTGTTCGGTGCCCTGGCGCTGGCGACGATCCTGTGGGGCTTTCGTGAGACGCTCCCGCAGCCGGATGCACAGGCGTTGCGGCCGACACGGCTGGCGCGCACCTGGTTGCGGGTGCTGCGCAATCGCCGCTTTCTGGCCTTTGCGTTGCTGGCGATGAGCAGCTATGGCGGGCTGTTCACCTTTCTGGCGGCCTCCTCCTTCGTGTTCATCAAAATCCTGGACATGTCGCGCCTGCATTACGGGCTGATGATGTTCTCGATGGCCTTTGCCTATCTGCTGGGCACCTATCTGTGTCGGATGCTGCTGGCACGCCTGCATCTGCAGACCACGGTCGCGCTCGGGGGCGCGCTGTCGCTCGCGGGCGGCACCCTGGTCGGGCTGGCGAATCTGTCCGGGGTGGCCTCGGCCTGGACGGTGCTGCCGCCTTTCTATCTGTACATGCTCGGGCACGGCATCGCGCAACCCTGTGGGCAGGCGGGCGCGGTCGGGCCGTTTCCGGATGCGGCCGGTGCCGCCTCGGCGCTCAGCGGCTGCCTGATGATGCTCTGCGCCTTCTGCATGGGGCAGTGGCTGGGCGTCCGGCTGGAGGGCAGCTCGCTGCCGATGACCCAGGGCATCTGGTTCTGGGGCGTCGTGACGGCACTGGTGGCCTGGGGGCTGGTCTGGCGCCTGCCCCGGGATGCCCGGCGCTGAGAGCCTGCCCGGGGATGTCCGGCGCTGAGGGCAGGACGCGCGCGGCAGCCTTCACGCGCCCCGGAGCCTGAAGGACGTGGCAGGGCGTTCCGGCGCCGCGTGTGTCGGGGGAGGGGGCGGGGTTTTTCGGCGGGGCTTCGCCGCGCCTCTCAGGTCCAGCCGTACCGGACGAGGTGAAAGAAGATCGGGGCGGCGAAGCAGATCGAATCCAGACGATCGAGCACGCCGTCATTGCCGTCGAACATCGAGCCCCAGTCCCGGACGCCCCGGTCGTGCTTGATGGCCGACATCACCAGCCCGCCGGCAAAGCCCATCAGATTGACGAGGAGGGCGATCAGCGCCGCCTGCCACCAGCTGAAGGGCGTGATCCAGAACAGCGCCATGCCCAGCAGCGAGGCGAGCAGCACGCCGCCGATGACGCCTTCTTCCGTTCTGGCGGATGCGGGCAGCGGGCTGCTCCGCGGTCCGCCCAGCAGGGTGGCGCAGAGCCGCTGCAGCAGGTCCGAGCTTTGCACGACCAGGAGAAACCAGGTGAGCAGCAGCAGGGTGCGCCCTTCGTAGCCGGGGATGTCGAGCGCCAGCAGCGCCGGCACGCAGGAAAGGCAGTAGACGGCGATCATCAGCCCCCATTGCACGGAGGCGTTGCGCACCAGGAACTGCCGGGGATCGTTACCGAGGGTGGAGAGGATCGGCAGCAGCAGGAAGCCGTAGACCGGAATG
>JBHADS010000150.1:0-2551 GCA_041855185.1 Lautropia sp.
GAGCTTCAAGTTCGCGCCGAACGAGGCGCAGCGCGACAGCCTGCAGTTCCAGGCTTATGCCGCCATGCTGTGCAAGGAGCTGCTGGCGCACGGCATGATCGAAACCGGCAGCAGCCGCAACGAGGTGAAGGTCGAGTTCGACTATGGCACCGATGGCGGACGCCCGGTGCGCTATACGCAGCCGCAGTATGGCTATGTCTACCAGGGCAGCAACATGGTCCGCCGGGAGCGGGTCAATGGTCACGGCCAGGTCGTCACGGTCTGGGAATCGGTGCCGATCTATGGCTATGAGCTGATCGGCTACAACACCTATCAGCGCACCGTCTATCGGCACGAGATCAAGCTGACGATGGCCTATGAGCAGCCGCGTCAGGGAGGGCTGTCCCGCATCTACGAGGGGACGGCCGTCACGCATTCCGAGGATGGCAGTCTGAACAATGCCGTGCCGCTCCTGATCCGGGCGCTCTTCCAGGATTTTCCGGGGCCCAATGGCGCCACCCGGCAGGTGAAGGTGCTGAAGGACGAGGAGGCTTCCGAGCCGGCGGCGAAGGATGCAGACAAGGCCGCCGATCCAGCCAGTAAGGGGGCGCAGACGGGTGCTGCAGGCGATGCTGCAGCGGGCGCGGCGCAGGAGGCCGGACCGGCGCGTTGAGTGGGGCAGGCAGGGCGGCCCTTGTCGGCCGCCCGATCGGGATCAGCGCTGGTGCGACCAGTTGATCGGCAGACCGATGCCCAGCTGACGGGTGCGGCGGTCCATCCGGCGAACCAGACGTTCGATGTCCTGCTCGTCGACGCTCTGCAGTTTGCGGGCCGGCTCACGCAGGCGGTCGCAGCGGATCACGCCGCGCAGCTTCAGCAGATGCTTCAGCACTGCCTGACCCAGCGTCGGTTGCAGCTGGTGGCGCATCAGCGGCAGGTAGGCATCGAAGACATCCTCGGCATCGTCGCGCTTGCCGGCTTCGTGCAGTTCCTGCATCTTGATCAGCGCCTCGGGGTAGGCAAAGGCACTGAATGCGCCGTCGACGGTGCGGTCGAGCGACTGCGGGAAATGCAGGCCCTGATTGCCGTCGAACAGCGCGGTCCGGCGGATGCCCTTGGTTTCGGCCTCGCGCAGTGCCACGGTCTTGTCCAGGCCCGAGCCCAGCCCCTGGCAGATGCCGCTCATCTTCTCGAAATCCTGCAGCATCCGGATCAGCAGATAGGCGGCGATGTGCACCCGGGTCTGCAGCGGACGGTCGTGCAGAATCCAGGGGATCTCGCCAAGGCGCTCGCTGAGGCGCTCGAAATAGGCATAGATGTCTTCGTCGGTCTGCAGCGTGGGATCGGGGCTGATCCGCACGCCGGCCGCACCGGCATCCATCACGCGGCGGCCCAGCAGGGCGAGGTTGTCGATCCCCGGCTCGGTGATGTCGACGATGGCCGGGATGCGGCCGTTCAGATGGCGGATGCTGGCGCGCACCACCGACAGGCGCTCGTCGTTCGTGAGCTTGTCGGCTTCGGCGCGCGAGCCGAGCAGCAGCACGCCGCTGGCGCCGCAGGCCACGAAAAAGTCCATCTGGGCACGGATGCCGTCGAGGTCGAGGGTGCCATCGTTGGTGAACGATGAGACGGCTTCGGCAAAAACGCCACGGGTCGATGTCGTGATCAGAGGGCGATCATTCCAGTTCAGATTCAAACCAGTTTCCTTCGAGATGTTCTTGCTGAGTGCGATGAGGTCGGGGCCAGGGGCGGGGAGGGAGGAGGAACCCGGCCGGGGCCGTCGGCCTTGCGGGTGAATGCTTCACGGTCGGAAGCAAGTCCGCGCTGACCAGAAGTCTACCGCAGCCGCTGCCCGGCGGCATGTCCGGGCAGGCTTTGGGCAGGATTCGGCACGCCCGCCGTCGGCAGAAAAGCCGCAGCAGGTTCATATGGCATGAATACGCGCCAAAAACAGGTGGAAGCAGCCCCAAGACGCCCTGAAACGAAAAACATCGTGTCTTTTGAGCGTTTTTCAATGGTTTTTGACAAAAAATCGCTTGGGCGCTTTCTTTTTCGGAAACCCGTGTTATTATCTCTTTCGTTGCGACGCGCCCGTAGCTCAGTTGGATAGAGTACTTGGCTACGAACCAAGGGGTCGTGGGTTCGAATCCTGCCGGGCGCGCCAATTATTCTAAAGAGCTGATCTCGAAAGGGGTCAGCTTTTTTTTTGCCTCAAGCCTTGGCGCTGCGTGTGGACGACAGCCACCGCTATGCCACCAAGGCCGGCCCACCCAAGGCGCCCACCCGACATCCATGAAGCATTGCCGGCCATGAAGCATTCCTGGCGTTGGATTCTGCAGACCCTCGGCCTGATGGCCGTGCTGCTCGGGCTGATCGGCATCTTTCTGCCTGGCCTGCCGACCACGCCTTTTCTGCTGCTGGCCGCCTGGTGCTTTGCCCGGGCCAATCCGGTCTGGGAACAGCGTCTGCTGGACCATCCGACCGCCGGGCCGCTGATCCGGGGCTGGCGGGAGCGTCGGGAGATTCCGCGTCGGGCGCGGCTGATGGCCGTGGTTCTGCTGTCCTTCAGTGC
>JBHADS010000151.1:0-3314 GCA_041855185.1 Lautropia sp.
CCGGCGTTGTGCCCGAAGCGGTGTGTTTTTTGTTGTTGCCAACGCGGAAGCGACGGGCTTCAGCGCAAGCCGTGTGCGGCACCCGAAGCCCCACGGTAGCGGGGCTCGGGTGGGCGGGCCGATGCGCTCAGATCTGCAGCAGCACGTAGCCGCAGATCAGCGTCAGGATGGCGGCGGCGCCATAGCTGGCGAGTTTGCCGGCGTGGCCGACGGGCACGCCGAAGTCGTGCAGCATGAAGCCGAAGCGGTGGGCGGCGTGGAACAGGAACAGCCAGACCACGACGAAGACCGCCAGTTTGCCCGGCCACCACTGCACGAAGGCCAGCACGCGCTGGTAGCTCATGGTTTCTTCGGGCAGCAGGATGCCCAGCGGGATCAGCACGGCGGTGATCAGCACCAGCATCGGGCCGAACAGGGCCGACAGCACGCCGCCGCCGCCGAACAGCGACCAGAAGATCGGTTCGTTGGAGCGTTCGAGCGAGGGATAGGGGGTGTTGTGATTCTTGCTCATGGTGCGGTCATCAGAAAAGCCAACAACAAGGCTGCGGAGGCGGCTCCGAAGCCACCCAGGCCGGCGGCGGTGATGAGTCTGGCCGGCAGGCGTTTGCCGCCCACGAAGATGAAGGGCATCGTCTTGGGCATCACCATGAACCACGTCACCGAGTGGAAGGCGATCAGCCCGGCGGCGAGCAGGTTGATGATGACGGCCAGCGGCGAGCGCAGGCAGGCCATGAAGGCGTTGAAGGCTTCTTCGCCGGCTTGCAGCTGAAAGAGGCCACAGATCACCAGCAGCGCGTAGTAGCCGACCGCGATGCAGGTCAGCTCGCGCACCAGGTAGAACCAGTAGGCCGGACGCGCGTGCACGTACCAGCCCTTCATCGATCGCTCATAGCCCTTGATGGGCTTCAGGGGAGGGACAACCCGTTGCGGTTGGCTCATTGTGTTTCCTCCGGGGTCTTGGCTTTGGGCTGCAGGAAACGCAGGAAGAAGTTTTCGGTGGAGTTGATCTTGTTGATGTTGATGGCGTGTGCCGGATCAACCCCTTTCGGACAGACCGCCGAGCATTCGCCCACCAGGGTGCAGCCCCAGACGCCGCTTTCGGCGTTGATCACCGGCAGGCGCTCGGCCTTGCCGTGATCGCGCGAGTCGGCGTTGTAGCGTTGCAGCAGCGCCAGCGCCGCCGGCCCGGTGAACTCGTCGTTCAGGCCGTACTGCGGACAGGCCGCATAGCAGAGCAGACAGTTGATGCACTGGGAGAACTGGTAGTACTCCTCCATCTGCCGGGGCGTCTGCTTGTTCGGGCCGTCGGCCGGGGTCTGCGGCTTCTTGGGGATGATGTAGGGTTTGATGCGCTCCAGCTTGTAGAGGAAGTCGCTCTGGTCCACCGCCAGATCGCGCACGATCGGGAAGTGCTCCAGCGGCTCCACCCGCAGGCCATCCGGATAGAAATCGCGCAGGAAGGTCTGGCAGCTCAGCACCGGGATGCCGTTGACCATCTTGCCGCAGCTGCCGCAGACGGCCATGCGGCAGGACCAGCGGAAGGTCAGGCTGCCGTCGAGATGGTCCTTGATGTATTGCAGACCCTCCAGCACCGACATATCGTGGGTGAAGGGCACGTCATAGCGCTGGAAGCGCGGTTCCTTGTCGGTGTCGGGGTTGAAGCGCAGACACTCGATGGTGATGGTTTTTGTTTCTTGGCTGCTCATCGTGGGCCTCAGGTCATCTCCGCTTTCTTGCCAGCGCCGCCATAGACACGGGCGCGGGGCTGCGATTTGGTAATCACCACGGATTGCGTGCTCATGGCCGGCGCGGCGTCGCCGTTGTAGCTGGCCAATGAGTGACACAGGAAGTTCTCGTCATCGCGTTCGGTGTAGCCGTCCAGACGCTGGTGGGCACCGCGCGATTCCTTGCGGCGGATGGCCGAATGCGCCATCGTCTCGGCCACTTCCAGCGAAAAGCCCAGTTCGATGGTGTTCAGCCACTCGGTGTTGAACACCGGGCTGTGGTCGTCGAGCTTGACGTTGCGATAGCGCTCGCGCAGCTCGGCCAGCTTGTCGCAGGTGGCCTGCATCGCGGGTTCTTCGCGGTAGATGCCGACACCCTGTTCCATCGTCAGGCGCATTTCGTCGCGGATGGCGGCCGGGCGCTCGGCTTTCGGCTGCTTGGCGCGCGCCGGATCGAGCAGCGCCATCACCTTGCGTTCGGCGGCTTCGGCCTGCTTCAACAGGGCCGGGGTGTCCTTGCCTTTGCCGGTCTTTTCGGCGATGGCGGCGGCACCCTCACCGGCCACCTTGCCGAAGACGAGCAGCTCGGCCAGCGAGTTCGAGCCCAGGCGGTTTGCGCCGTGGATGCCGACGCTTGCGCATTCGCCGACGGCAAACAGGCCGGTGAGCGAGGTGGCGCACTGTCCATCGGTCTGGATGCCGCCCATCGTGTAGTGCACGGCCGGGCAGACCGGGATCGGTTCCTTGACCGGATCGACGCCGGCGAAGGTCTCGGCCGCTTCGGTGATCAGCGGCAGACGCTCGTGGATCTTCTGCGCGCCCAGGTGGCGCAGGTCGAGCAGCACGGCCGGGCCATGCGGCGTATCGACGGTGCGGCCTTTCTTCATCTCGTGCCAGAACGCCTGCGAGAGCCGGTCACGCGGACCCAGCTCCATCGCCTTGGGCCGGGGCCAGGGATCGAGCGGGCCGAGGCCGTAGTCCTGCAGGTAGCGATAACCATCCTTGTTGACCAGGATGCCGCCTTCGCCCCGGCAGCCCTCGGTCATCAGAATGCCCGAGCCGGGCAGGCAGGTCGGGTGGTACTGCACGAACTCCATGTCGCGCAGCGGCACGCCGGCCCGATAGGCCATGCCCATGCCGTCGCCGGTCAGCGTGCCGGCGTTGGTGTTCTGCCGATAGACCCGTCCGGCACCGCCGGTGGCCATGATGACGGCATTGGCGAAGATCGCCAGCCGTTCGCCGCTGGCGATCTCGATCGCCATCACGCCGCGCACCTGGCCGTTCTCGACCAGCAGCTCGGCACAGAAATACTCGTCGTAGCGGCGGATCTGCGGATATTTGAGCGAGGTCTGGAACAGCGTGTGCAGGATGTGGAAGCCGCTGCGGTCGGCCGCGAACCAGGTCCGCTGCACCTTCATGCCGCCGAAGAAGCGCACGTTGATGTCGCCGTCTTCCTTGCGGCTCCAGGGGCAGCCCCACTGTTCGAGCTGGATCATCTCCTCGGTACAGTGCGCGACGAAATACTCGACCACGTCCTGCTCGCACAACCAGTCACCCCCCGAGACGGTGTCATCGAAATGGTTGTCGAGG
>JBHADS010000152.1:0-2898 GCA_041855185.1 Lautropia sp.
CTGTGGCAGAGCGCGCCCGTGGCCGGTGCGCAGACCATCACCGATCTCGTGCAGCGGGCCGACGGTC
This sequence comes from Lautropia sp., assembly GCA_041855185.1. GTDB lineage: Bacteria > Pseudomonadota > Gammaproteobacteria > Burkholderiales > Burkholderiaceae_E > Lautropia. The sequence goes on from JBHADS010000152.1 coordinate 68, forward strand.
TGGTCTATGGCATTGCCGACAGCAGCACGCTGTTCGTGTTCGATCCGAGCGCCCGCCGGGTGCTGAGCACCCAGGATTTCAGCGCCCGCCTGGGACTGTCGATCTTTGCCCAGGGAACACGCGCCTTCGTGCGCGTGCCGGCCGCTGCGGGCGCAAGCGGCACCCGTCCGGCTGGTGGTGCATCTGGCACGACCAGCACCGGTGCCACGGCTGGCAGCTCCTCGCCGCGCCAGAGCGGCGAACGCATCTATCTGCTGTTCTACGACGGCATCGCCCGCATCGACCTCCGGACGCACACCCCGAGCCGGGTGGCAAAAGCCCCGGTCGAGATCAGCGTGGGTGGCGCCTATGCCGATGGGCGGATCTACTTCGGTTCGAACAGCACGCTGTACAGCTGGCGGGTGCGGTGAGCGCTGGGGGCTCGCCCATTCTGTCTACAATTCGGCCAGCTTGCCCATTGTCCAGGACAATTGACATAAATTGCTAAACAGGCCGCCGACATTCGTCGCGTTTGATAAAATTTATAGTTATACCTTCCATTTCTGAATCAGTTTGTCGGGCCTGTTCGTTCTGTCGAACTGTTTTCGAGCGGCAGAACACGAGAGCGGCATCCGGGTGGGCTTGCCGCCGAGCATGGGATTTTCCCGTCTGTTTCTCTGGAGCGTGTCGTCTCCGTGAGCAACCGTGTCTTCACTTCTGGCAGGCCGCCCTCCAGGCGTGCCGGGTTGCCTTGTCCTGTCTATCCGAGGAGCGCCTCGGCAGGGAAGCGGATGCATGGCACGCCCCAACCCCCTGTTGTCGTCGTGGTCTGCGGTGCGGATCGGCGTGGGGACATAGTTGCCGGGGATGTCGTGCTGCGCAGGGGCTTGATCGACCGCGTTGTTCCGGAGATCGATTGAAGATCTTGTTTTTGACTGACAACTTTCCGCCGGAACGCAACGTTCCGGCCATTCGCACCTGGGAGCATGTTTCCCGCTGGGTGAACGAAGGGCACCAGGTCACTGTCATCACCACGGCGCCCAATTTCCCGGACGGAAAGCCGCTGAGCGGCTATGCGAATCGCTGGTATGCCACAGAGATGTGCGAGGGTGTGCGGGTGGTTCGGGTCAAGAGTTATATCGCCGCCAACGAAGGTTTTCTGCGCCGCATTATCGACCATCTGTCGTTCATGGTGACGGGGGGTCTTGCGGCCTTGTTCCAGAGTAGACCAGACGCCTTGATTTCCACGTCACCCCAGTTTTTCTGTGCGGTGGCGGGATGGCTCGTCTCCCGTCTGCGCCGTCTGCCCTGGGTGTTCGAGCTGCGCGATCTTTGGCCGGCATCCATTGTGGCCGTCGGCGCCATGAAGGATGGAGCGGCTATCCGTATGCTGACGAGGCTCGAAATGCGCATGTACCGTGCAGCGGATCATGTGGTGGCTGTGACCCAGGGGCTCCGGCAGGATCTGATCGATCGAGGCATCGATGGCTCCAAGATCAGCGTGATTCGCAATGGCTGCGATACGCAGCGCTTTTCGCCGCGTCCCAAGGATGCCGCCTTGCTTGAAAGTCTGGGGCTGAAGAACAAGTTCGTCGTTGGATACTTCGGTACCATAGGAATGGGCGCAGGGGTGGACACCGCAGTCGAGGCAGGGGAGCTGCTGCGCGACAGAAGCGATATCGTCATCCTGCTGGCCGGCTCAGGGGCCGAATTCGAGGCGGTCAGGCAGTCGATCGAGCAAAAGGGGCTGGACAACGTCAAGGTGTTGCCCGCCTTTGAACAGTCGGAGATGCCCGCGGTCTGGAGCTTGCTGGATGCAGCTCTGGTGATGATGAAGGATCGTCCGCTGTTTCGCGCCACGCTCTCGACCAAGACCTTCGAGGCGATGGCCATGGCCAAGCCGGTCATCATGAGCCTGCCGGCTGGAGAAGCGACGGCGCTGGTCGATGAATATCGGTTTGGGTTGAACGTGCGACCGGAGTGCGCGCCAGACATGGCAGAGGCCATTCAACGGTTGGCGGATGACCCCGCCCTGTGCGTGCAGCTGGGACGCAATGCGCTGGACGCTTCGGTCCATTTCTCCAGGGAACAGTCGGCACAGGACATTCTGCAGATTCTGAAGCGCGTCGCGCTCAAGTCGTCGAACGTCACAATGAAGGGGGGCAAACCATGATGATGGAACTGTCTCTGGAACCACGGGAGAGAGGCAGAAGCACTGTTCTGCTGCTGTCGCCTCATACCGACGATGGCGAACTGGGCTGTGGCGCGACCATTGCCAAGCTTGTGGAGAGGGGGTATCGGGTCGTCAGTGTGGCTTTTTCTGCCGCCGAGGAGTCCGTGCCGGAAGGTTTTCCCAAGGACATTCTACGCACGGAGAATCGGCTTGCCTGCGCGAAACTGGGCATCGCGCCCGAGGACAGCATTGTGCTCGATTTCCGGGTCAGAACCTTTCCCGAGAATCGACAGCGCATCCTGGACACGATGCTGCAGCTCAATCGGGAATATGAGCCGGCTTTGGTATTTCTGCCCAGTACCACCGACACGCACCAGGATCATGTGACCATTGCGGAGGAAGGTTTTCGTGCCTTCAAACGTACCACCATGCTGGCTTACGAGAAGCCCTGGAACAATATCGAGTTCTCTGCCCGGTGCTTCGTGACGATCGAGCCTGGGCACCTGGACAAGAAGATCCTGGCGCTGGAATGCTATGAGTCCCAGAAGCAACGCCAGTACATCAATGCCGACTATGTCCGGGCATTGGCGCTGGTGCGGGGTATGCAGATTGCGCAACCGATGGCCGAAATGTTCGACGTACCCCGGTTGATCATGCGTTGAACCTGCGTGCTGGTAAC
>JBHADS010000153.1:0-6290 GCA_041855185.1 Lautropia sp.
CTGGTTGGACCGGGTGCTGGATGCGGGCTCACTGGAGGAAGTGCTCGAATGATCACCATCATCGTGCAGCAAGACACCCCGATCATCCCACGAATCGTGGCCATCCTTGCGCCCCCCGGCCACGCTGCTGACAGAAACTGTCAGGGGCATGACGTAGACTGCGGACATCCTATCCTTCAGACAGCCTTTGCCCCTGCCCGAGCTGTTCCGATGGTATCGCTGTAGTCGGGATGCTGGCGGAGGCGCTGTCAGGATCTCCCTGATTCCGTCGGGGAGCTATTGCCCCGCCATCTTGCAGGAGTCCGCCCATGAGCGCCGAAATGTGTACCGAGAACCCCAGCATCCTGTCCCATGTCTCGCTGGGGACCAATCGCTTTGCCGAAGCCGTGGCCTTCTACGACAAGGTGCTCGCCACCCTGAATGTGCGCCGCGTGCTCGATCTGAGCGATGTGGCGGAAGCCGTCGCCTATGGCCGTGCCTTCCCCGAGTTCTGGATACAGCGACCACATGACGGCAAACCGGCCCAGACCGCCAATGGTGTGCACATCGCCTTCCTTGCCAGCTCACCCGAGCAGGTGCACGCCTTCCACGAGGCCGCACTGGCTGCCGGGGGCAGCTGCGACGGGGCTCCCGGCCCACGCCCTCACTACGGCGACGAATATTATGGCTGCTTCGTACGTGATCTGGATGGGCACAAGATCGAGGCAATGGCCTGGCTGGCCGGGCACACAACAGACTGAGCGTCCGCCCCGGACCGAAGAACAGAAGCGCGTGCCGCACGCCGTACTCGAAGTCGGAGCACGGCACGCTCCAGGCTCAGAACGACTGCCGGGTCGGGCGGATGGTGATCTCGTTGACCGAAACATCGGCCGGCTGCTCGATGGCATAGGCCACGGCGCGGGCCACCGAATCGGCCGGGATCTCGTTGGCCTCGTAGAAAGCCTGGATGCCGGCAGCCGCCTGGGCATCACTGCTGCCGAACTTCAACTCGCTTGCGACCGCGCCCGGATAGAGCGTCGTGACACGGACGCCGGTCTCGGTCATCTCGGCACGCAGACCCTCGGCGATCGCCTTGACGGCGAACTTGGTGGCGCTGTAGACAGTGCCCAGCCCGCTGGACACGCGCAGGCCCGCCACGGACGACAGATTGATGATGTGCCCGCTCTGCTGCGCCTGCATCGTCGGCAGCACGGCGGCGATGCCGTACAGCACACCCTTGATGTTGACATCGATCATCCGGTCCCACTCGTCGACCTTCAGCGCGGCCATCGGCGCCATCGGCATGATGCCGGCGTTGTTGACGAGCACGTCGATGCGTCCGTGCGCCTGCAGGGCGGCCTGCGCCAGCTTCTCCACGTCCTCGCGCCTGGCCACGTCGGTGGCAACGGCCAGCGCTTCACCGCCCTGCCCGCGGATCTCCGCCACCCGTTTCTCCAGCCGATCCAGCCGGCGCGCGCCAAGCACCAGCTTCGCGCCCCTGGCCGCGAGATGCCGGGCGGTTTCCTCGCCAAGCCCGCTGCTCGCGCCGGTGATGATGACGACCTTTCCCTCGATGTTGTTGCTCATGCCTCGTTGCTCCTGCTTGGCAATGCCCTTCGCTCCTGTGCCCCAGGGGGCACGCATCGAACGGCGACAGAAATCCATGCCGCACACCGGCTCCGGCCAGCTGCGGCACGCGGGATCTGCGTGCCACGCCATCCATGCCGACATCCTGCCATCAGCATGACTCCCCGGCCAAAGCGGCACGCAGATGCACGGGGCTCAGCCCCGCTGCCTGGCCGCCTCCAGCAGCACATCCGCCGCCAGGATGCCCAAGCGATTGGCAGCCAATGGGCTGTCACCGGTCAGCAGCTGCCGGTCGTGGCAGACCTGACCGCTGATCCCTTCGTTCACCACCGTCATCCCCAGCTCCTGCAGACGCTTGGCCACCAGCCACGGCAGGCGGCCCGGCATGTAGCCGATCTCGATGTTGGCGCCCTCGTCGAGCGCATCAGGGAACACACAGAGGCTGTAGCCGGCAAAGGGGAAATCTCCCTTTCCAGCGGTGGCCACCAGCGCAGCGGGACCATGACACAGTGTGATGATGAAGCGCTCCTGCGCCAGCGCCCAGTTCAGGACGCGGGCCACCTCGGCACTCTCCGGGATCGCATTGAAAGCGCCATGCCCGCCGGGAATCAGCACGGCGAGATAGGGCGAATCGGGAGCGACGACCCTGTCGAGGATGTCGCCAAGCTTCAGCGGCTTCTGGAACTTGGGCAGATAGGTCTGGAAAATCTGCTGCACCGCCTGGTCCTCTGCAGGCATCGCCCACATCTCGAACTTGGCGGCATTGCCCGAAAGCGTCGCCACATCGATCTCGAAGCCAGCCTCGTGGATGTGCAGCATCGGCAGCAGGGTCTCGACCGGGTGGTTGCCCGTGGAGAACAGCGTGCCGTTGCGCATCTGCAGATAGCGCTCATCGGTGGCGATCATCAGCACCCGGTGCTTGCCGCCGGTGTAGGGTTGGTCGAACTTCAGCCCGTCAAAATCGGTTTTCGGGGCCGTGTACTGGCTCAGCGAATAGCTGGACGGGAAGAAGGCGTTGTATTCGGCGCGATCAGCGACGGGGGTCTTGCTCAGCTTGGTCATGCACACTCCGCTCGGACGGTCGTCTCCGGCTCCTGCGCACAGCGCACAAGCTAAAAGGCACAGGGTACGAACCGCAGGTCCAAAGCTCGCATCATACAAGCCCGGTCAGACGCAACCCTTGCGGCATGAAAGGTCTTTTCCGAGGCGAGAGGCTTGGCGCTCGGGCGCCGGTGTCGGGCCTCAGCCCTCCAGCAAGGCAATCGATTCGACGTGGGCCGTGTGCGGGAACATGTTGGCAACGCCCGCCTGCAGAACGCGCCAGCCGCCTTCGTGCACCATGATGCCGAGGTCACGGGCCAGTGTGGCAGGGTTGCACGAGACGTAGACCATGCGCCGGGGGCGCGCCTCGCGCGACAGCGCCGCCAGCACCCGGGCCACGGCCAGCGCGCCGTCGCGGGGCGGGTCGATCAGCAGTTTGTCGACACGGCCCAGCGCCTGCCAGGCGTGATGGTCGAACTCGAACAGATTGGCTGTCTGAAAGCGCACCCCGTGCCGGCCGGGCTCCGCCTTCAGCACCGCCCGGTTCAGCTCGGCATTCCGGCGCCCCCGCTGCACCAGCGCCTCGACCCCTTCGACCCCGATCACCTGCCGCGCCCGGGTCGCCAGGGGCAGCGTGAAGTTGCCCAGCCCGCAGAACAGATCCACGACCCGCTCCTGTGGCTGCGGATCGAGCATCCGCACGGCGCGCGCCAGCAGCTGACGGTTGATGCCGGCATTGACCTGGGTGAAATCGGTGGGCTTGAACGGAAAGCGCAGACCGAACTCGGGCAGCTCGTAGGCCAAGGCCGAGACCCCGTCGGTATTGCCCTCGGCATCACAGAACAGCGCGATCGAATTGGGCCCGCCGGGTTGCAACCAGATCTCGGCCCCATGCCTGCGCCCGAAGACGCGCAGGGCCGCCAGATCGGTCTTCGACGGCGGCAGCAGCACACGGAAGGACAGCGCGAGCGGGTAACGCACGCCGGTTGTCGCTCCACCCTCCGTGGCTTCCGGCGTCGCCATGTCCGCCACCGCCCACGGTTGTGACGGGACGCTCGCCCCGCAAGCCATCTGACGTTCCGGCTGCGCGCGGGACGCCTCCGCCTGCAACGCCCCCCTGCCCTGGGCGGCCACCTGGCCGCTGTCTGCCGTGCGGCGATCCGGCACGAAGCACTCCCCGACCGCCACTTCCACCTGCGGCAGCCGCTGGCGGATGCTCAGCGATTCGATCAGCGCCCGCAGCGCCGGCAGCAGGGCCGAGACCTTGGCCGGCAGCACCGGACATTCGCCCAGGGGCGCGACGTAGCTGGAGCTTCGTTCGTGAAAGCCCACCAGCACACCGCCCTTGCTCGGCACATCCCGCACCGTCAGCCGCGCACGGAAACGGTAGCCCCAGCTCGGCCCCTCGATCGGCGGCAGGATCTGAGCCGGGCGGACCTTGCCCAGATGCCAGAGCGTGTCTTCGAGCACGCGCTGCTTGAAGGCGATCTGCGCACGGACATCGGCATGTTGCAGATTGCAGCCACCACACACCCCATAGTGCGGGCACCGGGGCGCCTGTCGGCTGGGATTGGGCCGCAGGATGCGGGAAATCTCGGCCACATCGAAGCGGCGCTTGCTGCGCAGCACGCGGGCCTCGACCTCCTCACCAGGCAGCCCGCCATGCACGAAAGCCACCTTGCCTTCCTGCCGGGCAATGCCATGACCATCGAGGTCGACCGATTCGATCCGGCAACGCAGGGTTGCGGCCGGCAGCTCATTGCTGGAAGTATTCAAGCGCCTTTCAGCCAGCCCAGGACTGGCTGCTCGTTCAGACAAACAAAAACGCGTCGCTGCCGACATCCGTTCGGACACCGGCTGGCGACGCGATCATGCCGGGCATCGGGCCTCGGGTCAACGCTTGGGCAGCACCCCGGCCGGATCGACCGGCTTGCCCCCTTTGCGCACCTCGAAATACAGCGAGGGTCGGTTGGTTCCGTTGTCGCCGACCTCGGCGATCTTCTGGCCGCGCTTGACCGTATCCTTGTCCGTGACCGTCAAGCTGCGATTGTGCGCATAGACCGAGAGCACCGCATCGCTGTGCTTGATGATGATCAGATTGCCGAAGCCCCGGGGGCCGACACCGCTGAAGATCACCTTGCCGTCGGCAGCAGCCAGCACCGGCTCGCCCAGGGTGCCCGACAGCAGCAGCCCCTTGTTGGCATCCCCGTCGAAACGCTGCAGCACATTGCCCTCGACCGGCCAACTGAAGCGCACGCCCTCGTAATTGCGCGTGACGGAAGGCACCGGCGGCACCTTGGCGACCTGCGCTCGAGCCCCGGCGGCATTGCCCGCCGCCTTGCCGGCAGCGCCATTGTCCGAGGCCGGCGCCTGAGCGCCCCCCGTCACCGACGGCGCGCTGGCCACGGTGCTCGGCTTCGGCGTGCCATAGGGGCGCTTGACCCCCTGCGGCCCCACTTTCAGGTTCGGATCATCCGGCGCCGTATTGCTGCCCCGCTGATGGACCGAGCCCTGGTAGATCGGCGAGACCTGCGGTCCCTCATCGACCGCTCCGGGTGCGGTGGCCCCCTGTTGCTGGCCTGTGCCCGCCGAAGCCTGATCGGCCGGCTGTTGCGCCGGCGCCCCGGCCACCGCGGGCTTGCCCGGTGAGGTGCGATGCACCACGGGAGCAGGCTTGGTCGCGGCACATCCGGCCAGCAGCACCCCCACCCCGACCGACAACAACACGCGCGTCTTATTGTTCAGCGCATCGCTCATCATGCAGTTATTCCTCCGACTTCGCTGCTCAGCGGGCCACGCCAGCGCGCAGCGGTACGAATCTTACGGGATCAAGTTCGGTCAGCGACCATTCATCCTGTCCGACCCGATCGACGACTTGCAGGATCTGAGTATCGCTGTCCGGTGACTTGACCGGCGCGACCAGGCGTCCGCCCACCGCCATCTGTTTGAGCCACTCCTTGGAAATCGACTCGCTGGCAGCAGCGCTGATCACCACATCATAAGGCGCGCCTGCCGTCACACCGGCTGTGCCATCACCAAAGATCAGACGCAGGTTCGGCAGGCGGAACGGCCGCACATTGACCTTGGCCAGCTCATGCAGCCAATGTACCCGTTCGATCGATACCACGTCCGCAAACAATCGTGCCATGACGGCGGCCTGATAGCCGCAGCCGGTGCCGATTTCCAGCGCACGCAGCCGCTTCACCTCATCGGGGCGCACCGATTCGGCCAGCAGCCACAGCATCCGCGCCACCGTCGACGGGCGCGAGATGGTCTGGCCATGCCCGATCGGCAGCGCCACGTCCTCGTAGGCGCGGCTGGCCAGGCCATGCTCGACGAACAGGTGACGGGGCACCTTCTTCATGGCCGCCAGCACCACCGGCGAATCGATGCCCTGGCGTTCGAGCTGCTCGACCATCTTCAGTCGTGCCCGCTCCGACACCAGGCCATCGGTATCGGTACGCTTGATCACCCCAACCATTGCCGTGTCTGTTCCAGCTGAGCCGTCGCGGTCAGATCGACCTGCAGCGGACTGATCGACACACGGCCGGCTGCCGTGGCATGAAAATCGGTGCCGGGCCCCTTGTCCGCCTCCGGGCCGGCCTTACCGATCCAGTAGACGGTCTCGCCGCGCGGATTCTGGGCCGGAATCACCGGCTCGGTATGATGACGGCGGCCGAGTC
>JBHADS010000154.1:0-4581 GCA_041855185.1 Lautropia sp.
AACCCTGACTCGGTTGGTGCCGGCCTTGAGTCGAAGAGGTTCGACTCCGCCATCATTGGTCTGAATAATGTCCAGTCTTGGCGCCATAGTGTTCTCTCTTCTTCCTGATCGTTCTGCTGCCGTCAGGCTGTGCTTGGTTCTAGAAGGCTATTGTGACACGCGGGCGATATTCCCTTTCAAGGGAATCGGTCAATACCGTTCACGCCGTGGGTTTGTCGAAGGCATTTACTGAAATTATGTGACGTTCTTCATGTCGAGCCAGCCCGAAGGTCTGGCCCTGCATGAGACCGGTTTGTCCGATTTCGTCCCGCACCGGATGCGGACGGGGCTGCATCGGACGTACTCCTTCATCAGACCAGCGCCTGGGCTTGTTGCTCGTCCAGGCTGATCAGGGAGGTCAAGCCCGATGAGACAGTGCTCGGCGATGTCGTGTTGCTGGTTGTTCCCGCGTTATGGACAGCAGCCGTCGACGAGGGGAGCGTACTGGATGTCTGAGCACTTGGCTCGGCGTTCGATGCCAGCGTAATGGCGCCCGTCTCGAACAGATCCTTCGACGAGAGCACGCTGCTGTCCTCGTCCGGGTTGGTGTCCGTCTCGATCTGCCGCAGCAGGAAGGCCAGCCGGGGGCGGACCTCGAAAGTGTGCGAGGCCACGGATACGTTCCCTGCCGGGTCGGTGGCCGAAATCAGCAACGAATGGGTCTGGCTGCTGTTGACCGTGGCCGCTGTGAACGACGGACTGGTCCATGCGGCTTCGTCGCCCTGGCCGGCCACCGTGAACTGCTGCGTGACGGTTTGCCGGGCTCCGCCACTGGTGTAGATATAGTCGATGATGATGCGAGAACCTGCTTCGGCCTCACCGGTGACGGTAAACGCGGCGCCACTGCGCACCACGTTGTCGGAGCCGACTTCGATGTCGCTGAGGGTCGGGAGCTTGGTGTCGACAGTCAGGGTTGCGCTCGCACTGCCGGTTGAGGCGTTACCGGCCCGATCGGTGGCCGTGGCCGTGACCGGATGGGCGCCATCGCTGGTCGGCAGTTGGGCGGCCGCGAAGGCGGCCGTCCATTTGCCCGAGGCATCGGCCTGTACTTCCTGCGTCTGTCCGGCCAGACTGACCTTGACGGTGCTGTTGGCTTCGGCTGTGCCCGATATCGAGCTGCCGCCTGCCCGCTCGGCGGCATTCAGATAGTTGTCGGTGCCGCCGGTGGACTGGATGACCGGCTGGGCGGGTGGGGTACGGTCGACGGTGACGCTCTGGGTGACGGGGGTTGTCGTGTTGCCGGCGTAATCGCTGGCCGTCAGCGATACGGCAACCGTGCCACTGGCGGGAATGGCGGCGGTGGGAACGTCGATCGACCAGGTGCCGTCGGTGCCTACGGTGGCCTCGTAGCTGCGCTGTCCCCAGTTCAGCTTGAGCAGGCTGCCGGCTTCGCCCTGGCCCGACAGCTTGATGGGTTGGGCGGCTTCGGCGCGATTGATGATGTTGTCAGTGGCGACAGCTGCGAGCGTGGGCTGCGCAGGCGCAGTCTCGTCTGCCGTCAGCTTGAAAACAGGCAGCGCCGCAGTACCGGCTGCATTGGTCTGCGTGACCCGCACGCTCGAGTCGCTGTTGAGCCCTGCAGCGGGCAAGGTGCCGGTGGTCGGGGTCAGCGTCGACAGATCGGCTTGCCATTTGCCATCGGCACCCACGGTGCTGCGATAGCTGACATCGGCCACGCTGTCGCCGTTGGTATCGATTTCCAGATCGACCTGCGATCCCGGCGTGCCGGTACCCGCCAGGATCGGGGCGCGTTTCGAGCTGACCGAAGACTGGGTCACGGTCAGCAGGGGGTCGCTCACCGTTCCCGTGCCCCCATCACCGGTGATCACGGGAGAGGTTGTTGCATCGCTGGTGGGCGTGGCGCTCACCGCAGTGCCGCCGCCTCCACCGCCGCCGCCCGCCGCGGCGGCCACCAGACCGACCACGGCCGCTGCGCCGACGCCGTACATCAGCGGTTTGTTGTCGGTCCAGCTGCTTCCTTCGTCAGTGGCGCCTGGAGCGGCGGCAGCTTTGTAGCTTGGGTCATGCAGCACGAAGGAACCATCGGACAGGGCACCGATCGCCGGTGTGGCCGGTGTGATGTTGATGGTGCCCTCGGCGCTTTCGGCGGGCAGATTCAGATGGCAGGGGGCGCTGACGCTGCAGGAACTGTAGAAGCCCAGCAGCTCGACCTTGGCTTCAGCCCCGTTGGGCGCTGCCCCAGCGACTTCGACCAGGATGCTGGTGTCCTGGCGCTTGATCGTGACGTTGGCGGGCGCCTTGCCGGTTTCCTCGTCGATCAGGCGAAACACATCGCCGGGCCGGACATTGAGGCGCACGGTGCCGGCGCGCAGCGGAATCCGCGGGGCGCGCGACGTTTGACCTTGTGCGGCGAGAGTTTCGATGACCACTGCCATAGAACGGGTCCCAGGAAGCAGAAACTGCTGTTCGTCGGAAGAAATGACCATTCTAGCTGGCCATTGTTGTGAAATTGCAAAAAAGCGATGCTACTCGTACAAAGCTATGGCAGACGGTGATTTTTCTCTCGCTCCCCCGGTCATTCTCTGATGCATGCCCTTCGCTTGCGGCAGGTCCATGCAGCCTGAACACCGCTCAACGGCTGGCTGGCGGTGGTGTTCACCCATGCGAAAAGCCCGCTGAAAGCCGGAGCTGCCAGCGGGCCTGGGGGGCATCCAGGATGCCCGTTGCGCTTGAGCGCGTTCAGACGTAGTCGGTCAGCGCCGCTTTCATCTTCTTCATCGCCTGAGCTTCGATCTGACGGATTCGCTCGGCGGAGACCCCGTACTCATCGGCCAGATCCTGAAGCGTGCGGCTGCCGCCCTCATCCTCGTCGCGCAGCCAGCGCGATTCGATGATCTTGCGGCTGCGCTCGTCAAGCTTGGCCAGCGCATTGCTCAACCCCTCGGCGTGCAGCCAGTCGCGCTGTCGGTTCTCGATGATCTCGCTCGGCTCGCTGCCGGGGGCTGCCAGATAGGCGGCGGGGCCAAAGCTGGAGCCCTGCTCGTCGTCGCCCTGCGGCTCGAGCGCCAGATCCTGCCCGCCCATCCGCGTTTCCATCTCCATCACGTCCTTCTCCCGGACGTTCAGCTGTTCGGCGATATCGGTGACGGCTTCGGGGGAGAGCGTATCCAGTCCCTTCTTCATCGAGCGCAGATTGAAGAAGAGCTTGCGCTGTGCCTTGGTGGTGGCCACTTTGACCAGACGCCAGTTCTTCAGGATGTACTCGTGAATTTCTGCCTTGATCCAGTGCAGCGCAAAGGACACCAGACGCACCGAGCGGTCGGGGTCGAAGCGTTTGACGGCTTTCATCAAGCCGATGTTGCCTTCCTGGATCAGGTCGGCGTGTGGCAGGCCATAACCCAGATACTGGCGTGCGACCGAGACCACCAGTCGCAGGTGCGAGGTGACCAGCGTCCGGGCTGCATCCACATCGTGGTGCTCCCGAAAACGTCGTGCAAGACTCGATTCCTCCTCCGCGCTCAGCATCGGCAGGCGATTGACGGCGGAAATATAGGCATCAAGGTTGCCCAGCGAGGGTACGGCAGGTACCACGGCACTGGAAGGACGGTGTGCAAGGGCAACAGCGTGAGTCGTCATCAAGCAGTGATTTCCAAGTAAATGACCAACGGGTTAGATACTAGCACTTATCCCAGGAAAGTGCTAGAGCTTTTGATGCTTATTGGCGACAGGTGGTTGACAGGATCGAGGCGTGTTGATCTGAAAGCATAGCGCAAGCGGCAGAAATTGGTGCGGCTTGCTGACAACAATGCGGAAATGTGGTGAATCTGCCGGGAGAGTAGAAGGGGGGGGGGCGGGGTTGGCCGGGAGGGGCATGGCCTTGGGCCATGGGGCCGAGGATGGCGGGGTGCAAAGCAGGCGGCCGGTGCAAGGGCGGGCACATGCACCGGCTGGATGCCCGGTCGCCGTCAATAGGCGTTCGGGTCGCGGAAGGAGACCAGGATAGTCTTCAGGATGATCTTCAGATCGAGTCGCAGCGACCAGTGGCGCAGATACTCGAGGTCATAGCGGATACGCAGCTCCATCTTCTCGATGGTATCGGTTTCGCCGCGGGCACCGTTGACCTGGGCCAGGCCGGTGATGCCGGGCTTGACCTTGTGACGGATCATGTAGCCCTTGATCAGCTTGCGGTAGGTTTCGTTGTGGGCCACGGCGTGGGGGCGCGGGCCGACGACGCTCATCCGTCCCTGCAGCACATTGAAGAACTGCGGCAGTTCGTCCAGCGAGGTACGCCGCAGGAAGCGGCCCACCGGTGTGATCCGGTCGTCGTTCTTGGTAGCCTGCCGAACCTCGGGGCCGTTTTCCTGAACACGCATCGACCGGAACTTGTAGACGTTGATCTCCGAGCCGTCGAGGCCGTAGCGACGCTGCTTGAAGATGATCGGCCCCTTCGAGGTCAGTCGGATGGCGAGTGCGATGGTGATGGTGATCGGCAGGGTGATGATCAATGCGATCGAGGCGATCACGATGTCTGACAGGCGCTTCAGCACACCGGTCGTGCCATAGAACGGCGTTTCGCAGACG
>JBHADS010000155.1:0-4697 GCA_041855185.1 Lautropia sp.
CCGCCCGAGATCCTGGTCGTGACCTTCACCGAGGCCGCCACCCTGGAACTGCGCGACCGTATCCGCGCCCGGCTGGCCGAAGCCGCCGCCTTCTTCCGGGCGGGGGGGCTGGCCGAGGCGTCCGACGCAGACCCCATTCTGGCCGGGCTGCGCGACGATTATCCGCCCGAGCAATGGGCCGACTGCGCCGTGCGCCTGCAACTGGCGGCCGAGTGGATGGACGAGGCTGCGATCTCGACCATCCACGGCTGGTGCAACCGGATGCTGCGCGAACATGCCTTCGACAGCGGTGGGTTGTTCACCCAGGCGCTGTCGACCGATACCAGCGAGCTGCTGGCCGAAGCCTGCCGCGACTACTGGCGCACCTTCTGCTATCGGCTGGCAGCCGACGATGCCCGCGTGCTGCAGGCATGGTGGCCGGGGCCATCCGACTTGCAGCAGGCCGTCCAGCGCCTGCAATCCAGTCTCGAAGGCTTTGGCGATCTGCCGGCGCTGCCGCCTGCCGAAGCGCTGGCCGAGGCCGCGGTGCAGCGTCGCCAGGCGCTGGAAGCCCTGAAGGCGCCGTGGCGTGAGGGCTGGCTCGATGAACTGGGCAAGCTGCTCGGCGAGGCCGTCAGCAACAAACAGGTCGATGGCCGGAAGCTGCAGGCGCGCTACTACCAGTCCTGGCTCGACGCGCTGCGTCACTGGGCGGAAGATCCGGCGGACGAGAAGCTGCCCCTGGGCGAGAAGAACACGCTCTACAAACGTCTTACGCCCGAGGGCATCTGCGCGGTCTGGAAGGCGGGAGATCCGCCTGAGCATCCGGCCTTCGCGGCCATCGAGGCGCTGCCTGGCGCGATGAAGCAATTGCCGGACGGGCGGGAGGAGGCGCTGCTGCATGCAGCGCGCTGGATCGTGCAGCGCCATGAGGCAGCGCGCCGGCAGCGCGGCGAACTCAGCTTCGACGATCTGCTGCTGCAGCTGGAGGCGGCACTCGACGGCCCGGGCGGCGAGGCGCTGGCGGCGCGCATCCGGCGGCAGTTTCCGGTGGCGCTGATCGACGAGTTTCAGGACACCGACCCGCATCAATACCGGATCTTCGATCGGGTCTACCGGCTGGCCGACAACAGCCCCGAGCAGGCGCTGATCCTGATCGGCGATCCGAAGCAGGCAATCTATGCCTTCCGCGGCGCCGACATCTTCACCTATCTGCAGGCACGCCGGGCCACCGAGGGCCGACATTACACGCTGGGCACCAATTTCCGGGCCTCTCATGCGATGGTGGAGGCCGCCAACCAGCTGTTCAGTTTGGCCGAGCAGCGTCCGGGCAGCGGTGGCGCCTTCCGCTTTGCGCGCGGGCAGGACAACCCGGTGCCCTTTGTGCCGGCCGCCTCGAGGGGGCGCCGCGATGGCTGGTGGGAAGGGCAGCCCGGCGATGCACCGCCGCCGGCGCTGACGATCTGGTATCCCGGCGCGCAGGATCAGCATGCCGACAAGAGTGCCCGTGCCTACCAGCACCACTATGCCGCAGCGACGGCCACCGAGATCGCCCGGCTGCTGCGGGCCGGACAGGCCGGGCTGGCGGGCTTCGGCGCGGATCGGGGTGTGCGTCCGGCCGATGTGGCGGTGCTGGTACACACCGGCGCGCAGGCGGCGCTGATACGCCGGGCACTGGCCCGGCACGGGATTCGCAGCGTCTATCTCTCCGATGATGAGTCGGTGTTCAGCAGTCCGGTGGTCGATGATCTGCTGCGCTGGCTGCGCGCCTGCGCCGAACCGGACAACGGCCGCTGGCTGCGCGCCGCGCTGGGCACGGCCCTGTCGGGTTTCTCGGCGCCGCAACTGTTCGAGGTGGTGCAGAACGAGACGAGCTGGGAAGCGCGTGTGCTGCAGTTCCACCGCTATCGGCAGATCTGGCGGCGCCAGGGCGTGTTGCCGATGATCCGTCATCTGCTGCAGGACTTCGGCGTGACCGAGCGTCTGCTGGCCGCCGGCAACGAGCGGCAACTGACCGATCTGCTGCACCTGAGCGAGCTGCTGCAGCAGGCCTCGGCGCTGCTCGAAGGAGAGCAGGCGCTGATCCATTTTCTGGCCGAGCAGCGGCATCAGCCCGAAGGGGCGGCTGATGCCCGTCGTCAGCGTCTGGAGAGCGACGACGAGCGGGTGCGGGTGGTCACGGTGCACAAATCGAAGGGGCTGGAATACCCACTGGTGTTCCTGCCCTTTGTCTGCCATCTGCGGCCCGTGAAGATCGGCGACGAGGTGCTGCGCTGGCACGATGCCGATGGGCGTCTGCAGAGCTGCCTCGGCGGCGCGGGCCGGGAGGCGCAGCTGGCGCTGGCCGACGAGGAACGACTGAGCGAGGATCTGCGCAAGCTCTACGTGGCGCTGACCCGGGCACGGCATGCCACCTGGATCGGCATGGCGGCCACCGGGGATCTGTCCCGCAGCGCCATCGGCCATCTGCTCGGCATCGAGACCAACGAGCAGGACGATGGCCTGCGCCGGAAAGGGCTGCGGGAGCGGCTGCAGGCGCTGGTCGACGCCGCGCCGGCCGGCCGATTCTGCCTGAGCTCGCCGCCCGGCGAGGGCGATGTGCAGGCGGTGGGGGCGGTGCTCGAACCCGTGCCGCCGCTGGGCGAGGCGATGCCGCTGGCACGCGCGCCCTGGCCGCACTGGTGGATTGCCAGCTATTCCGCACTGAGCGCGCAGGCCGTCGAGGGGCAGGGCGAGCCCGAGGCGCTGCTGCCCGATGAGGAGGGGGCAGCGCAGCAGCAGGACGGGGACAGACTGCGTGCCTGGGCGCTGGATGAGCGCGGCTTCGGCGCGACCGCGCTGGAGGAAGTCTGGGTCGAGCAGAGCCATGCCGAGGTGAGGCCACCCGAGGCTGTCCAAGTGCAGCCCCAGACGCCGGTGCCGGGCACGATGCCCCTGCAGGCGTTTCCCCGCGGCCCCCGGGCCGGCACCTTCCTGCATGGTCTGCTCGAATGGATGGCCCGCCAGGGCTTTGCGCTGCTGCTTGCCGAGCCCGAACGGCTCGATCAGGAAATCGCCCGCCGCCTGCGGCGACAACCGGAATGGCTGGAATCGCGGGCGCTGCTGTCGAACTGGCTGAAGCGCCTGCTCGGGCAGTCCTGGTCCTTGTCCGGGGAGGCCGGGGCGCTCAGCCTGAGCAGCCTGCAGCAGTACCAGAGCGAGATGGCTTTCATGCTGCCGGCCCAGCAGCTCGATCTGCTGCAGCTCGATGCCTGGGTACGCCGGAACACCCTGGACGGCGCCGCGCGCCCGGCGCTGCAGGGGGGGCGGCTGAACGGGATGCTGAAGGGATTCATCGATCTGGTGTTCGAGCATCAGGGACGGTATTTCGTGCTGGATTACAAATCGAACTGGCTGGGGCCGGAGCCGCAGCACTACACCCCGCAGGCGATGGGCGCTGCTGTGCTCGGCCACCGCTACGAGCTGCAGTATCTGTTCTATCTGCTGGCCCTGCATCGGCTGCTGAAGACCCGGTTGCCGGATTATGACTACGACCGTCATGTGGGCGGTGCGCTCTACCTGTTCCTGCGCGGCACCGAAGCGCCGGGGGGCGGCTTGTTCCAGGCGCGCCCGGCACGGGCGCTGATCGAGACTCTCGATGCAGCCTTCGCCGGGCGGCGCGTGCTGGGAGCAGGTGTCGAAGCCGGGGAGGGGCTGCGATGAACGATCGGCAATCAAGGTCAGGGCTCAGGCGCGCGTCACCGGGCAAGGCACCCGCCTCCGGCAGCGCTGCACCGACGCAGATGCGCTTGTTCGGCGACATGGCATCCGACAGCGAAGCCGTCGCGGGGACGGGCGTGGGCAGTTTCCGTTCCGAAGCGGAGCAGGCTCAGCCGGCCGTACCGCCATCTCTGCCCCTGGCGATCCAGCCGATGCTGACGCTGCTGGCCGATTGGCAGGCGCTCGGCTGGCTGCGACGCATCGATCTGGAACTGGCGCGTTTTCTGGCTGATTCGGCCGCACCACAGCCCGGGGGGGCCGCGGCAAACGACGATGCCGCGCTGGTCCTGCTGGCGGCAGCATTGTGCAGTTGGCAACTGGGCCGGGGTCATGTCTGCCTGGACCTGCAGGCGGCCATCGAGGAGCCGGAGCAGGCACTGTCGCTGCCGTTGCTCGCACCCCACGCCGACGGGGAGGCGCCCGCCCCAGCGGCACCGGCGCAGCTGCTGCGCCAGTTGTCGCTGGCACAGTGGCAGGCGGCCTGCAGGGCAGCCGGCAACTGGGTGTCGCAGGAACCAGCGGCCGAGGCGCTCGGTGCCGGGGAGGCGCAGCCGGCCACCTGCCCGCCCTTGGTGCTGAACGGCCCCCGTCTCTACCTGCGCCGCTACTGGCAGTACGAGCAGGATGTGCAGGCGGCGATTCTGGCCCGGCTGCAGCAACCGGGCATCGCCGCCGATGAAAGTGCGATGCGCCGGGCGCTGGACATCCTGTTCGTGCCTGCGCCCGCGGCTGGCGCGCAGACGGCCAGCACCTGAGCCGCTGCGCGCCACTGTAGTCACTGGCAGGACGGTCCCATTAGTTGGCAGTCCTGCATGACGCAAACCTGATAGACTGTGAAGCAGTCTGGTGCTTTCGCATATGCCTATGCAATAGCTGTTTTTGACCACCATTGAAGGGTTGCCAGTGACGCACGACACCTCCCCTCGTCTAGAGATCAGTCGCACTGGAAACACCATCAC
>JBHADS010000156.1:0-8215 GCA_041855185.1 Lautropia sp.
GGTCGAATGGCTGACCATGAACGACATGATGGGCGGCATGATGGGGGGCATGGACCATGGCGGGTCCGGCCAGGCCATGGAGATGACCGGGATGACCGGGATGACCGGGATGACGGGCATGACGGGCATGACGGGCATGACCGGGATGACCGGGATGGGCTCGGGTTCGATGTCCGGGATGGATCATGGGGCGATGGCAGGCATGAATTACGGCGCCATGAACCACGGTGGCATGGCGATGGATCACAGCCAACACGCCGCGGCGGCGGGGGGACTGGCCGTGCCCAGCACTACTGCTCGCCACGCTCGCACCGAGTATGGTGCCAGCACGGACATGCGCGTTGACATGGCGCGCACCAACCTCGATGACCCCGGCATCGGACTGCGCAACAACGGTCGGCGCGTGTTGACCCTCGCGGATCTGCATACCCCGTCGGGGCCGCTGGACAAGAGAGGCCCCGGCCGGGAGGTCGAACTGCACCTCACGGGCAACATGGAACGCTACGCATGGTCCCTGGACGGGCTGGAGTTCGGAAAGTCCACGCCGGTGCACTTCAAACACGGCGAGCGGCTGCGGGTCATTCTGCACAACGACACCATGATGACCCATCCCATGCACCTGCACGGCATGTGGAGCGAGCTGGAAAGCCCCGACGGTCGCTTCCTTGCGCGCCGCCACACCCTGCCGGTGCAGCCGGCACAACGCATCAGCTTCCTGGTGACAGCCGACGCGCTCGGCCGCTGGGCGTGGCACTGCCACCTGATGTTCCACATGGATGCCGGCATGTTCCGCGAAGTCGTGGTGTCTTGAACCCAGCGCACAAGGAAGACCAAGAATGTCCAAAGCACTCCCCACTCGCGCACTGGCCACGACGCTTCTGGCCCTGGTAAGCGTCGCCGCCCAGGCACAAGCACAGAACGACCATGCAGCGCACGGCCAGGCCGACGCTCAAACGGCCGCGCCATCCACTCAGACCGTGGCTCCTGCCGCCGACCCGCACGCGGGTCACGCGACGTCGGCGAGCGGCTCGACCGCGGCCCCGGCCATGGATCACGGCAACATGCAGATGCAGGGCGGGTCGGCGCCTCCTGACGCCCGCGATCCGCATGGCTACTCCAATGGCCTGACATTGGGATCGGGCGACTACGCCGTACCCGGTGTGCCGCGGCTGATGCTGGCCGACGAACACAGGTTCTTTTCGTTGCGCGGCGAAACTCTGGAACGCCGCTTCACGCGCAAAGGAGACGATTCCACGGCCTACGACCTCCAGGCGTGGTATGGGACGACCTACAACAAGGCAGTCGTGAAGGCCGAAGGCGATATCGCCAAAGGAAAGCTCGAAGAATCGCGTACCGAGCTTCTCTGGGGGCACGCCGTCGCACCGTACTGGGACACCCAGCTCGGCGTTCGGGTGGATAACGGGGAAGGCCCGAGCCGTCAATGGTTGGCTTTCGGCATCCAGGGCCTCGCCCCCTACTGGTTCGAGCTGGAGGCGACGGGCTACGTGGGAAGTGGTGGACGTACGGCGCTGCGTGTCGAAGGCAGCTACGAGCTGCTGCTGACCCAGCGACTGATTCTGGAGCCTCGCGCCGAGTTGCAGTTCTATGGCAAGGACGACCCGGAACGCGTTATCGGCAAGGGCCTGGCCGAAGCGTCTGCTGGCTTGCGCCTGCGCTATGAATTCAGTCGCCAGTTCGCCCCCTATATCGGCGTGGAACGGGCGGGCAGCTTCGGACGCACCGCGGACTATGTGCGTGCCCAAGGCGGCCGTGCGCAGCAGACGCGCTGGGTGGCTGGCGTGCGATTCTGGTTCTAGAACCTAGCGGGTTTGATCATCTGATGAGAGGCGATCCATGAACATGCACTACGACAGAAGCCAGGGCAAAGTGCCGAGACGCCAGGCATTGATCGCTGGCTTGTTGGTGATGGCACTCGCAGGACCGAGCCTGGCGCAGAGCCGACCGATTGCCAAGGTCTGGAAGGACCCGAGCTGCGGATGCTGCAAGGACTGGGTCTCACACCTGCAAGGCGCAGGCTTCGATGTGCAGGTTCTCGACACCGGGAACACCGCAGCGCGCACGCGGCTGGGCATCCCGCAGAAGTACGGTTCTTGCCACACGGCGCAGATCGGCGGCTATGCCATCGAGGGTCATGTGCCTGCCTCGGACATTCAACGCTTGCTGCGCGAAGCCCCGCAGGCCATCGGCCTCGCGGCGCCCGGCATGCCGGTCGGTTCGCCCGGCATGGATGGTCCGGCCTATGGTGGACGCAAGGACGCCTACGACGTGCTGCTGGTTGGGAAAAACGGTAGCAGCACGGTCTATCAGTCGCATCGCTGACCATCCATCAACCCTTCTCCGTGGAGATATACCATGCAGCATCAGCACACACAGACCCCCAGCGATCGCCCCCGGTTCTGGCGATCGCGCTACGGCGTGGCGTTCCTCATCATCGCCGCTGTCGCCGCGTATTTCCTGCTCAAGGAGCACACGGCACATGTTGCCGGCTATCTCCCCTTCCTGCTGCTGGCGGCTTGTCCGCTGATGCACCTGTTCATGCACCGTGGTCACAGCCACGGCGGACACGATCATGCCGCGCGTCAGGGTAAGGAAGGTGCCGCAGCCTCCAAGGAGCAGAAGCAATAAGTCGAGGCACTCGCACCGTGCGAGCACGCGACGCCGCGCTTGTCTCCTTGCGCGCCTGCGGCCTGCTGCGATCACCAGACACCAACAGTTAACGACGGAGGGCACTTGTCACTATGAATTCACCCAGCAAGTCTTCAGGACATGAGCACGCAGGCATGGCGGCGGGTGCCACAACGTCCGGCCCGCATACCCACCACCATCACGCCAGCCATGCTGGAAGTGACGACGCGGGCGGGTCCTCAAGCCACACGCAGCCCGATGCCGCGACGCGAGATCCGGTGTGTGGCATGGCGGTCACGGCGGCGTCGGAGCACCGCTCCACGCACTTGGGGAACACGTACTTGTTTTGCAGCACCGGATGCAAGGCCAAATTCGACGCCGATCCGGCGCGATATGCCAGCGGTGACGCGGGCATAGGCACAGGCAGCGGCCATGCACCGCATCACCATGCCAACACCGCAGTTTCACCGGCCCCGGCGGCATCGCCAACCGCGCCCGGAACCATCTACACCTGCCCGATGCACCCGGAGATCCGCCAGGATCATCCGGGAACCTGCCCCAAGTGCGGGATGACGCTGGAGCCTCTGCTGCCCGACCTCGATGACGACAACCCGGAGTTGCGTGACTTCTCGCGTCGCTTCTGGTGGACCTTGCCGCTGACGCTCGTGGTCCTGGCGCTGGCGATGCTGGGCGAGCGGCTGCACCTGATGGACATGGCTACACAGAGCTGGGTCGAGTTGGTGCTGTCGTTGCCGATCGTGCTGTGGGCCGGCTGGCCCTTCTTCTCCCGCGGCTGGCTGTCCGTGGTCAACCGCAGCCCGAACATGTGGACACTGATCGGCCTGGGAACGGGTGCGGCATTCATCTACAGCGTTGTGGCAACCGTTGCGCCGGAAGTGTTTCCAGCTTCCTTCATGTCCATGGGACGGGTCGGCGTGTATTTCGAGGCCGCCGCCGTCATCATCTCGCTGACACTGCTCGGCCAGGTGCTGGAACTCAAGGCCCGCTCCCAGACTTCGGCAGCCATCAAGTCGCTGCTGGGGCTGGCACCCAAGACGGCGCGGCGCATCAATGCGGACGGCAGCGAGGAAGACGTGCCACTCAGCCATGTGCACGTCGGCGACCTGCTGCGCATCCGACCCGGCGAGAAGGTGCCGGTGGATGGCATCGTGCACGAGGGCAGCAGCTCGATTGACGAATCCATGCTGACCGGCGAACCGCTGCCCGTCAGCAAGCGCGTGGGCGACAAGGTCATCGGGGCCACACTCAACACCAGCGGCGCGCTGATCATGCGTTCGGAGCGGATCGGCTCGGACACCGTTCTATCGCAGATCGTCCAGATGGTCGCCCAGGCGCAGCGTTCCAAGGCACCGATGCAACGCATGGCCGATGTCGTTGCCGGCTACTTCGTGATGGCCGTCGTCGCCATTGCGGTAACGACGCTCCTTGTATGGGGATTCTTCGGGCCGCAGCCCACCTGGGTCTATGGACTGATCAATGCGGTGGCCGTCCTGATCATCGCCTGCCCGTGCGCGCTGGGTCTGGCCACGCCGATGTCGATCATGGTCGCAACGGGCCGTGGCGCCACGCAGGGCGTGCTGTTCCGCGATGCCGCGGCGATCGAGAATCTTCGCAAGGTCGATACCCTCGTCATCGACAAGACAGGAACCCTGACCGAAGGCCGACCTGCTTTCGATCAGGTCGTCGCAGCTCCCGGCTTTACGAACGATGAGGTGCTGCGTCTTGCCGCCAGCCTGGACCAGGGCAGTGAACACCCCCTGGCCGACGCCATCGTGCAGGCCGCGCGTGCCCAGGGCCTCCAACTCGTGAAGCCTCAGAGCTTTGAATCGGGAACCGGCATCGGCGTGCGCGGAAAGGTTGAGCACCGGCAACTGGCGTTGGGCAACACAGTGCTGATGGAACAGTCTGGCGTATCGGCGGAACCGCTCGTACCCCAGGCCGAAGCTCTGCGCGGCGAAGGGGCCAGCGTCATGTACCTGGCGGTGGACGGGCAGCTCGCGGGCTTGCTCGCCGTATCCGATCCGGTCAAGGGCAGCACCCCCGAGGCCCTGGCCGCGTTGAAGGCTGCGGGCCTGCGGGTCATCATGGCCACCGGGGACGGGCAGACCACCGCCAAAGCCGTCGGTGCACGCCTAGGCATCGACGAGGTGCATGGTGAGGTCAAGCCGGCGGACAAGCTCATGTTGATCGAGCGACTGCAGAAAGAAGGACGCATCGTCGCCATGGCCGGAGACGGCATCAACGACGCGCCGGCCTTGGCGAAGGCAGACGTGGGCATCGCCATGGGAACGGGAACCGACGTGGCGATGAACAGCGCCCAGGTCACGCTGGTCAAGGGTGACCTGCGTGGCATCGCTGTCGCTCGCACGCTCTCGGTGAGTACCGTGCGCAACATGAAGCAGAACCTCATGTTCGCCTTCCTCTACAACGCGCTGGGCATCCCCATCGCCGCCGGGGTTCTCTATCCCCTCACGGGCTGGCTGCTGTCGCCGCTGATCGCAGCATTGGCGATGAGCCTGAGTTCGGCGTCGGTCGTTGGCAACGCCTTGCGCCTGAAAGCGAGCCGACTGTGACCGGATTTTCTTTCTGAAACTACAGGAGCCTGCTATCGCCCAGCAAACCGTTTCTTTCGTTCCACGCCGTTGCAAAGGTGCAAGCCTTATCTCGGCATTTCGTTCTTAAACCCCACCTCACACATCCAGGTAGAAACTTCTATGACCCGTTCACATTTCATCGCCAAGCTCGTCGCGCCGATCGCTGCTGGTCTGTTCGCCACCGCCGCATTCGCGCATCCTTCGCTGGTGTCTTCAACGCCGGCCGACAAGTCGCAGGTTTCTGCGCCAGCCACCATCGAACTGAAGTTCTCCGAGACGCTGGTGCCGCAGTTCTCCGCCGCGAGCCTTGTCATGACTGGCATGCCGGGAATGGCGAGCCATGGCCCGATGAAGATCAACGCCAGCGTCGCGGCTGCCGGCGACGGCAAGACCATGGTCATCACGCCGGCACAGGCGCTCCAGCCCGGTGACTATCGCGTCGAATGGCGTGCCGTCTCCTCGGACACGCATCCGATCACGGGTAACGTCACCTTCAAGGTGAAGTAAGCCCATGGCCGGGGATTGGTTGACCATCGTCCTGCGCCTGGCGCTGTATCTGGACCTGGCGGCGGCGTTTGGCGTCGCCATGTTCGGTCTCTATGCTTTGGGCAACGACGAGCGATCCTCGACGATCTCGCGCCGCTATCGCGTCCTCATTGGCGCATCCGCTGCCATCGGCATTGCCCTGTCGATGTGGGGCATGACGGTCATGGCCAAGGCCATGTCCGGTGCCCAGAGCTACGCGGAGCTGTCAACGCACGTCTTCGACATGCTCATTACGGGCACGCACATGGGCATCGCCTGGTGCATTCGCCTCCTCGCGCTGTTGGTGTGTGTGCTCGTCGCAATGTTGAAATTGAACGCTACCTTGCGATTTGCAGTGATGGCGCTCTCCACCGGCGTGGCGCTGGCGACCCTTGCGTGGGCAGGCCACGGCGCGATGGACGACGGCGTTCGCGGCTACATCCATCTTGCGTCGGATATCACGCACCTCTGGGCAGCGGGCGCTTGGGTGGGCGCATTGGTGGCGTTCTTGATGCTGGCATCCCACAAGCAGGATGTCGCGCAAGACCCGGTAGCGGTCCTCAGTCGGACGTCGAATGGCTTTGCTCGCATAGGTACAGCGATCGTGGCTGCACTCGTCGTGAGTGGAATTCTCAATTACCTGTTGATCGCCGGACCATCGTTTGATCCGCTCATCTCGACGCTGTATGGCCGGCTGCTGATGGTAAAGCTCTTGCTTTTCGCAGGCATGCTGGCGTTGGCTGCTGCCAATCGGTATCGGTTGAGCCCGAGCCTGGAGGCAGCTTTGAAGGCAGGCAATCGCGCACAGGCAGTCATTAAGCTTAGGCAGAGTCTGTTCACGGAGGCGACCTGAGGTTGCCCCAGCACATAGGAGACGGAGATGGCTGAACATTCCCATGAACATCAACATCACACATCCGGTCAGATGGGTAAGCACGGCCGACCATACGCCAAGTTCTGGGTGAACATGGTGTTGGGCCTCGTCGTCATGTACTTCGTAATGTTCAGCATGATCGACGGCGCCAGGGACTTCAGAAACAATCTCAACATGCTCTACATGGCGGTCACTATGTGGGCGCCAATGGGCATCTTCATGCTAGCGACAATGCCCGGCATGTTTCCAAACCGGCGGCTCAATCTCGTGCTGTACGGCTTGTTTGCCGTTCTCACACTCGGTTCTTTTGCCGCTACCCGTGCTCAAACCGGAATCGGCGATCGACAGTTCATCGCGTCTATGGTCCCGCACCATTCGGGAGCGATCCTCATGTGCCGCGAGGCGCAGCTCTCAGATCCGGAACTCGTCAACCTATGCCAAGCGATTTCCGATGGCCAGCGCGCGGAGATCGAGCAGATGAACCGGATTGCTGCACGCCTTCGTTGAGGCTGGCTGCCACTACACTGGCGCCGCGTTGCGCTCCGGCGAAGTTAGCCGCAGCGATGTAAAGATGAGTACTTGCGGTGTTCCGATGCCGGCGGTTGTGTCCTACAGCCGTCCAGGTGCCAGGCAGTCCACGCGACACCACCCCGCGCTGCCTGCGGAGCGAGCGCAAGTCATGATCGTCGCAAGTTGGAGTTCGATAGCGAACCCGCTCAGCAGCTGGACGCATCAGGCGTAACGACGGGTGGATGGATCATCCTTGGACGCTGGTGGAAGTGGTTGGATGAACTTTGTTGCCGAGGGCGAAAAACAAGGCTATAATTGAGTTCTTCGCTGATCACCACAGTGGAGAAAGTGATTGGGAAACAGAGACTTAGCGCTCTAGTGCATGACTCGTTTCCCGCTCCAGATTCTTTCTGCCTGTCCCCACGACAGGCAGCGCAAAAAGGGCCGAAAGGCCCTTTTTTCATTTCAGCGGCAGCTACGGAAGCAGCTGCAGCTACGTAAAGCCCAACCAGCCGCACAACCTGCCAATCCCCGAGTTTGCCAAGCTGGCGAACAAGTCCCGCCAGCAGATCTACAAGAACATCCTTGCGCGCCGGCTACTGGCGCTGAACGTCGGGGCGCGCGGTCAGAAGCTGCCCGACAGGCAGCTCGACCCGGTGAAACAGCAGTTGACGCAAGCCGTGCTTCAGGCGATCGACGGCATCGACCCCTGGACGATCTACCGCGCGATGTCCGAACCTCTCGAAGGCCTGGGCGGACGCTCGCCGGTCGACGCGGTGACACATGACTCAATTGATGAGGTAGCCGAAGCCGTGTTCAACGTGCTGGGCGTTCAGGTGACAAGAAGCCCTCGGTAGGCTGCTGCGTGCCAGCCGGTGCCGCATCCACGGCTGCCACATAGCGGCCCGATACTCGAAGCGGAGGGCTCGAGGATGCTACAGTGCCCGCATCGTCATTGCGCCCGCCACTCATGAATACGGAACGCTTCACGCTCACCCGGGACATCGGCCGTCTGCACGAGATCCTGTCGGTACTGGTCCGCCAC
>JBHADS010000157.1:0-2768 GCA_041855185.1 Lautropia sp.
CACGACGATGGTTGGCGCCGGGGCGCTGTCGAGGAAGAAGCTCAGGTAGATGCCGGCCACCGCCGACAGCACCGTGACGAGCACGGCGCTGATCAGCATCCAGCCGAAGCGCCGGGTCAGCAGCAGCGCGATGGCGCCGGGGGCGATCAGCAGTGCGATCGCCAGCACGATGCCGACGGCCTTCAGTGCACTGACGACGGCCAGTGCCACGCCGGCCAGCAACCCGTAGTGCAGCACACGTACCGGCAGGCCGGCTGTATGTGCCTGCACCGGATCGAAGCTCTGCAGCATCAGATCCCGCCACTTCAGTGTGATGGCCAGCACGATCGTCAGCGCGATCAGGCCGCTCTCTCGCAGATCCTCGGGGCCGATGCCCAGCACATCGCCGAACAGCAGATGGTCCAGATGCACCTCGCTGCCGCTCTGGCTGTGCAGCAGCAGGCCGAGTGCGAACATGGCCGAGAACACCACGCCCATCACGGTGTCTTGCTTGATGCGGCTGTTGTCGTGGATGTAGCCGGACAGCCAGGCGCAGCCCATGCCGGCCGCAAAGGCGCCGGCCATCAGCGGCAGGCCGAGCATGTGGGCGAGCACCACGCCGGGAAACACCGCATGGGATACCGCATCGCCGATCAGCGCCCAACCCTTCAGCACCAGAAAGCAGGAGAGCAGGGCAGTGGGCACGGCGATGATCACCGCGATCGCCAGCGCATTGCGCATGAAATCGAATTGCCACGGGGCCAGCAGAATCTCCAGCATCGTTCAGCGCTCCCCTGAAACGTGAGGGCCGGGTGCCGGCTCGCCGGCGCGGTGGCCGCTCGGGCGAGGCGGTTGCGCGCCGCTCAGCAGCGCCTGCCGGGCACGGCGTCGGGCGGCCAGCAGGCCGTGGGTGGGGGCGAGCACGAAGGCCAGCGCAAAGCCTGCGGCCTGCAGCAGCACGATGATCGCGCCGGTGGCGCCATTCAGAAAATAGCTCAGATAGACGCCCAGGGCGCTGCTGAGCGTGCCGATCCCGAACGCGATCAGCAGCACGCGGGCAAAACGATCCGACAGCAGATAGGCGGTGGCCCCGGGGATGATGATCAGCGCGATCACCAGAAAGGCGCCGACGGTCTGCATCGCTGCCACCGTCGAGGCGGCCAGCAGGGCAAAGAACAGGGCTTTCAATCCGCCGGGGCGCAGCCCGATGCTGCGGGCGTGCGGCTCGTCGAAGAATACCGCCAGCAGATCCTTCCATTTGAGTGCCAGCACCAGCAGCGTGATGCCGCTGATCAGCAGCAGCTGCGCACTGTCCTCGGGCGGGATGGCGAGAATATTGCCCTGCACGATGGTCTGCACATCGACGGCCACCGGCGACACCGAGATCATGAACAGCCCCAGCCCGAAGAAGGCGCTGAAGACCAGGCCGATCACCACGTCCTGCTTCAGCCGGGTGTGCCGATTCAGCAGCAGCATCGAGGCGGCCGCCAGCAGCCCGGCGAAGAAAGCACCCGCCGAGAAGGGCAGACCCAGCATCCAGGCGCCGGCCACACCGGGCACGATCGAATGCGAGAGGGCGTCACCGATCAGCGACCAGCCCTTCAGCATCAGAAAGCAGGACAGCAGCGCGCAGACGCCGCCGACCAGGGCTGCCACCCAGATCGCCTGTGCCATGTAGGCATAGGCCACAGGTTCCATCAGCAGGCTGATCATGAGTGGGCTTCCGGTGAGGTGGCAACGCCGTCGGCCTCGGCGCTGCCGGCTCCTGTGCCGCCCGTTCCCGGGTGGCCGGGGGGCGCGCCGGTGGCGTCATGCTGCGGCCCGCGCTCCGCTGCCGGGGCGGGATGCGTCGCTGCGCTGGCCAGCGACACCGGGGGCTCGGGGGGAGACAGGGGACCGTGTCCCTCGGTGCGCATCGGGCGGCGTGCACGGGTGTCGGCCGGCGCTGCCCCCGGGCTGGGGGGCGGTCCACCGGGCCGTGGCGGCTCGGGCGTGGGCTGGCCGCGCACCGAGGAGCGTCCGTCCAGCAGCACCAGCGGGCGCTCGTCGTCGCTCATGATGCCCACCACCGAGGGGCGCCCGCCCTGCGGCGTCGGCAGATCGAAGTGACGCAGCAGGCCGCCGAAGGCCGCCTCCAGATTGCTGCGGGTGAAGACCTCCTCGGTCGGCCCGTAGGCCAGCACCGTGTTTCGCAGCAGCACCGTGCGATCGCAGAACTCGGGCACGCTGCCCAGATTGTGGGTCGAGACCAGCATCACGCAGCCCTCGTCACGCAGCGCCTTCAGCAAGGCGATGATCGCCTCCTCGGTCTGCACATCGACGCCGGTGAAGGGCTCGTCCAGCAGAATCACGCGGGCCTGCTGCGCCAGCGCACGGGCCAGAAAGACCCGTTTCTTCTGGCCGCCGGACAGCTCACCGATCTGCCGATCGCGCAGTGCCCACATCTGCACCCGTTCCAGCGCCTGCCGGACGGCGGCATGGTCGGCAGCCCGCGGGCGGCGCAGAAAACCCATGTGCCCGTAGCGCCCCATCATCACCACATCCTGCACCCGCACCGGAAAATTCCAGTCCACCTCCTCGGCCTGGGGCACATAGGCGACCAGATTCTGCCGGATCGCCTGCCGGACTGGCTGCCCGAGCATCCGGATGCTGCCCTGGGCGGGTTTCACAAAGCCCATGATCGCCTTGAACAGCGTGGACTTGCCGCTGCCGTTGATGCCGACCAGCGCCGTGATGCTGTGCGTCGGCGTCTCGAAACCGGCATCGCGCAGGGCGGTGTGGCCGTTGCG
>JBHADS010000158.1:0-3864 GCA_041855185.1 Lautropia sp.
AAGTCGATCCGCGAGATTCTGGAAGGCGTGCGCAATCCCGAGGACGGCAGCATCCGCGTGCATGGCATCTTCGCTGCCGTGCCCTATTGCCTGGATCTGATCGGCGGCCCCTACGTCGAGACCAACCCCGCCATCTGCAAGGCTTTCCGACCCAAATCGGCCCAGCGCCCGGTCGCCTGAAGCCTCGCACATCCACGCGATGCCCGGGCAGCCAGATGTCCGGGCCGGCGCCCCGTTCAGAGCCGCTCAGACCCGTCGGCAGCTCGTCACCCCGGTGATCTGTCGGACCGCGTGCTTGAGCTTGCCCAGGATCTCGGCCGAGGGCACATCCAGCACGAAGTTGAAGCGCGCCATATCCTTGACGGTATTGCTGCGCACCGACACCAGATGGCATTGCTCGCGGGCAAACACATCCAGAATGTCGCGCAGCAGACCATTCCGATCCTCCGCCATCACCTGAATCTCGGAGGAGAAACGGCGTGGCTTGGACTGCCCGGCCTTGTTCTTGACCGGCTGCTGCCAGTCGCTGCCCCAGCTGACGGCCAGCTCGCGCTCGGGCGCCTCCTGCAGCAAGGCCGCCAGCGCCGGGCACTCCTTGCGGTGCACCGACACCCCGCGTCCCTTGGTGACGAAGCCCCGGATCTCGTCCGGCGGCACCGGATGGCAGCAGCGCGCCAGATGGGTCATCAGAAAATCCACACCCATCACCAGCACATCGTTACCACCGCCATCGCCCGCTTTCTTCGGCGCAGGCTTCGGCGTCACCGGCTCGGCCGCCTTGGCCGCACGCGCCTCCGGACCGGGCGGTGGCTCGTTGCGGATCGCCGCTTCCAGCGCCCGCTGACCGATCTCCTCCCGGGCCGCCGCGGCGAACAGCGCCTGCGTCGAGGGCAGCCCCAGCCGGGCCGCCAGCACATCCAGAGACAAGGACGAACGCCCCTCCCTGGCCAGCGCCTTCTCGATGCGCTCGCGTCCGGCCACCTGCTCGGCACCGCGCTCCTGCGCGTTGAACCATTGCCGGACCTTGGCCCGGGCCCGGTTGCTGCGCACGAAACCCAGATTCGGATTCAGCCAGTCGCGTGAGGGCCCCGGCTCGTCCAGACCGCCGGCCCGGGCCTGCACGATCTCCACCACCTGCGCATTGGACAGCGGCGTGTTCAACGGAATCAGGCGCCCATCGACCCGTGCGCCCCGGCAGCGGTGGCCGAGCGAGGTATGGACGTGATAAGCGAAATCGACCGGCGTCGAGCCCTCCGGCAACTCGATCACCCGCCCCTGGGGCGTCATCGCAAAGATCACCGAATCATCGGCGGTGCTGGTTTCCTCCCCGGCCGACAGCCGCGTGCCCAGATCCTGCTGCCAGGCCAGCAGCTGCCGCAGCCACGAGATCCGGGCCTGACCATCGAGCGAGGGCGCCACCGCCTTGGCACCACCCGGCGCGCTTTTCTCCTTGTAGCGCCAGTGCGCCGCCAGACCGTACTCGGCCGCCTCGTGCATCGCCTGGGTGCGGATCTGCACCTCCAGCGGCCGCCCGTCGTCGGCGATCACCACCGTGTGCAGCGACTGGTAGCCATTGGGCTTCGGATAGGCGATGTAATCATCCAGCTCGTCCATCTCCGGCGCCCAGCGCTGATGCACCACATCCAGCGTCGCATAGCAATCGGCCAGATTGTCGACCATCACCCGCAGACCCCGCAGATCGTGCAGCTTCTCCAGGCTCAGATTCTTGGCCTTCAGCTTGTTGTGGATGCTGAACAGATGCTTGGATCGCCCCTTGACCCGCGCCTTGATGCCGCGCTCCTCCAGCAGCGCCAGCAGCTCGGTGGCTGCCGCCGCCACGAAGGCATCCCGTTCGGGGCGCTTCAGGTCCAGCTGGTTGGCCAACGCCCGGTAGCGCTCCGGCTCCAGACAGCGGAACGCCAGATCTTCCATCTCCCACTTGATCCGGTACAGCCCCAGCCGGTTCGCCAAGGGTGCCAGCACCTGCTGCGCCTCGATCGACAGCATCTCGGTATCGTCATGATCGGCCATCGACTCCGCCACGATATGCCGCAGCGACTGCAAGGCCGACGCCAGACGCACCATCACCACCCGCACATCCCGCGCCATCGCCAGCGTCATCCGGCGCAGCACCTCCGTCTGCGACTTGTCGTGCGAGCCCTGCTTGACCACCGGTCCCAGCGACAGCGCCATCAGACGCTGGCAGTTCTCCAGCAGCGTTCCGACATAGGCACCCAGCGCCTCGCCGAGCTGTGCGTCGAGCACATCCTGATCCGGCCACGGATCACTGCAGACCAGAAGACCCAGCAGCCGCGTCACCAGATCGGCGCCCTGCAACTGCAGCACCGCCTCCAGTCCCTGCGCATGGGCTGCACGCGACTCTCCCATCGGCCCGCCCCCCGGCACCGTCCACGGCGCCTCTCCGTGCGCCTGCAGCCAGGACCGCGCCCACTCGATCAGATCCTCGCGCCCCTCATCCGCCGATGCTGCCACCCTGTTCTCCTTTCAAAACGCACCCGGCACCTACCCCCATACCACCGCTGGGCCGGCCTCGACCCGCCGGCCACCAGGACGCCCGGAGGATGCCTGGAGGACGACGACCTGGGTCCGCCCTGCAGCACATGCCGTACACGGCCCCGGCCGTCGATCGCGGGACGACGCTGCGCCTCGCCGTATCGCTTCCGGACGCCGGATGTCCTCGATCGACCGGACGACACCGCGCCGCCCCGGTCGATCGATGCGCGAAGTTTGTCACATCTCTACCGTGAAGCCCATCACAAAACCGCATACCGGCGCATAAGCAGCGCACAAAAGCGAATAGCCCTCCGACCGATGAACGGTCTGCTGTGCGGTATGTCCTTCGAGCCTTCCGGGCCCTCTGCTGGAATAGCCGCATTATTGGCGAATCCTTTCCAATGCTTATCCATGAGTAACTCGCAATTAATGCTCGTCGAGCTCTCAGCTGAGCATTCCATCGGGTTGAAGTCATTGTTGCCGGGCAAGGATGTGCTGCTGATCCAGGGGCTCAAGAAAGCAGTCGTCAAGCTGCACAGCGCCCCGGCAGACATCATCGTGCTCGACCTGGGCACGCACGGCGGCCCCAGCCAGAACCCATCCCCGCTGGAAGCCTGTCGACAGCTGACAGCGTCCGCCCCGATGGCAAAGATCATCGCGGTCGGCGCCACCGACGATTATCTGGCCGAACAGCTGCTGCTGCCCAACGTCTACGACATCCTTGCCTATCCGTCCGAGACCCAGGCGCTGCACTACGCGGTCGAGCGGGCTCAGCGCCTGCAGCGCATCCGCCAGCGCGTTCACAACAACACCCGTCAGCGCCCCTTCGGCGAGCTGGTCCCCGGCGTCTACAGCGGCGATACGACGATGCGGCGCATCGTCAAGCGCAGCCAGCGCCTGGTAGGCCACAACGTCCGCATTCTGATCCAGGGCGAGCCCGGCAGCGGCCGCAAGACGCTCGCACGCTACTTTGCCCAAGCCGTGCCGGCCCGGCATGGCAAGGAAGGCAGCCCCACCACCGAACAGCGCCCGCACGACACCCAGGCGCCGCTGCCCTATCTGCTGAACTGCAGCCGCCATACGCAGGGCAGCGAGATCGAAGCCCTGTTCCGCGAGGCGATGAACAAGGATGACGGCGTCCACCAGCCCGTCGTCGTTCTGGAGAACATCGAGCAGCTCGATCCCGCCACCCAGACCGAACTGCTCTACCTGATCCACAACAGCGAAAACCGCTGGCGCGACATCACCAGCCTGCCGCAGATCATCAGTCTGGCCGGCCCCAGCCTGGGCAGCCGCATCGTCGAGGCGCAGTTCCGCCGCGACCTGTACGATCGTCTCGGACAGGTCCAC
>JBHADS010000159.1:0-5374 GCA_041855185.1 Lautropia sp.
CTCGTCTGTTTTCCCGCAACGGTGGTAGGGCGGAGGTCTTTCTGTTGGCGTGCTGTCAGATCTCTGCCATCGGGCTCAGCAACTTCGGGATGCTGATGGGGCCGCTGGCTACGGTCGGTGCCTGGCTGTCCAATCTTCCTGTGGCACGTGATGATGCACGTTGGAAGTCCGTCGGCTGTCTGGCGGTGACGATGCTGGCGGTACCCTATCTCACGATCGTGGCGCTGCAGTCCGGAGGCTCCCCATTGCGGAACTTTCCGAACGAAGCGCCAGAGGACGTCTGGCGAACGGTCTTTGGCTCGAGGCAGCAGTATTGGGTGGGCTTGATGCTTCTGGCAGGCCCCTTGCTCACCCGGGATACTGTGCTGCGCTGGCGCCTGGCATTGCCGGTGCTGTTGTTGCTGGGGGTCTATCTGAATCCGTGGCTGGCGGGGTTCATCTCCGAGTATGTGACGACGCCACCCGTGTACTGGCGCGTGGTGTGGTCCTTCCCGGTGCTGATCTTTCTGGGGGTTTCGCTGACGGAGGTGCTGCGCTGGATGCGAAGGGAGCGCTCGCGTGCCGCTCGCGCGATTCTGGGTCTGGCGATGGTGTTCGCGACGATTCATGCCTTGCCCATGCATACGCTGCGAAGCAGCAACATCAACGTCTATGCGTTGGGGGCCGTGTGGAAAGTTCCTGCCCAGCATCTGGACGTGGCCCGCACCGCCATCGGGCTTTCCGAAGGGAGGGGGCGTTTGCTGGCTCCCGACGAAATCTCCGGTGTGATCTCACGCTTCGAGCAGCATCCAGTACTGATCCAGACGCGGTATGGGTATCTGGACTTGATGCGTCCCGGTATCGAGAAGCGTCAGTACACGCTCCGTCGCCTGTTGATGGATTTTCTGAAGGAGCGAGGCGCGGACGATCTTTCTGGGGTAGGAGAGGCGTTGCGCGCGCTCGGGGTCAGCACACTCGTGACCCATGACCTGAGCGGGAATCCGTCGCTGATGAGCTGGTTGCAGACGCAGGGCTATCGTCTGCACGTCTCGCAGCATGGCTATCAGATCTGGGGGCGCGCCGAGTGAACGGCCATTCGCTCTGAGCTGTTGATCCGATCTCGATGCATCTGCTGCATGGGATGGATGTCGATGAGGCTCGCAGGGGCAGCTTCGTCCCGACAGCTTCGTCCGAATCACGCAGCTGTCCCTGTCCGGGGCCATGAGGCCGGCTGTAAAGTACCCTTTACGCTTCGGCGGGTTGTAAGTCTCGTTGCTTGACTATCTGATTCCTTGATCAGTATTCTGTGTGTACATACAGGAGACTTGTATGCCCATCAGCCATGATCAAAACTTCAAGAACCTGATCCTGGACTACCCGCGTGAGGCATTGGCGTTTCTGGCCACTCAGGAAGCCGCCGATCTGGACCCCACGGCAGTGATCACACCGGTGCGCCAGGAGCAACTCAAGGACCGGCTGGGTGATCGATTCTTCGAGCTGGATGTGCCTTTGCTGGTCGAATGGCCCAACGGACGGCGAGAGGCGCTGGTATTCATCGTTGAAGAAGAAAGCGATCCCCGGCGCTTCTCGATTCTGCGGCTGGCCAGTTACTGTCTGGCGGTGGCCGACAGCTGCCGGACCAGGCGAGTAGTGCCGGTCGTCGTCTTTCTGAGAGCCAGCCGCGGCATCGAGCAGGCGCTGACGCTGGGCACCGAGCGGGACACCTATCTGAGCTTCCACTACATTGCCCGTGTGCTGCCGGAGATTCCGGCCGAGGCATATCTGCACAGCGACAATGTGGTGGCACGCGTCAATCTGCCGCTGATGAAACGGGAAGCGGGCCAGAAGCTGGCGGTCTATCACGAGGCGATCCAGGGCCTGTTGCAACTGGAGCCCGATACCGACAGGCAGTACAAGTATCTGGACTATATCGACATGAACGAGCGTGCCATGCACTTGATCGCGCCCGCGCTGCCGCCAGAACCCTGTGATGGCAAGGCGTCACGCGCAGCCAAGGCTGGCTGCCTTGGCAAACGTGGCAACGCAGCCAGCGCAGGGTTCTGGCAGCAGCCCGAAGGGAAAGGCACTCTGGGCGCACATGGCTACGTTGCCCGCCCCTTGCAGCCAACCAGGCTGCGGCGGGTCAGGGCTCCTTGCCCTGCACGCCCAGAGTGCCTTTCGCGGGCTCGATCAAGTGCATGACACGCTCGATGAGCTTGATGATAATGAACGGCAGGAATACGCCGAACGCTACTTGAAGGAGGGCGAACAGATGGCAGGCTACTACTTCCGGGCGATGCGTGAGGAAGCGGCGCGTCAGGGTATGCAGCAAGGCATCCAGCAGGGAATGCAGCAGGGCGCGCGCCAGGGGCAGCAGGAGATGTTGGCGCGGTTATTGAGCCGGCGCTTTGGTGCGCTGGATGCCGTGACCGAGGAGCGGCTGCGGCAGGCGACGCCCACCGAGCTGGGGCTATGGGCCGATCGGGTGCTGGATGCGACAAGCCTGGAGGAAGTGTTCAGGCTTCAGTGAGGGATCGAGGAGGCCACACTGCGCTTCGACGCTGTCGGACGAGGCTGCCGCCCGTCGTGCAGGGGGGGCGGTGTCGGTCCTACCGCGACCACCGTCGCATGGCCCGGTTCAGTGGCTGCTCGATCCATCGGTAGCTGATCTGGCCGCAGATCAGCGCGGCGAAGAAGGCGGCCAGTGTGGCCCAGGGCAGGCCGGCAGCCGGCAGCAGCATGAGCCAGAGGCGATAGATGGCGGCCAGAACCAGGGTGTGACTCAGATAGAGCGAATACGAGCCATCACCGAGCGCTTGCAGCATGCGGGGGGCGCTCAGGTTCAGGCGCTTTTCCAGCAGCACCGCGCTCCAGACGATGAGCAGAGCCGGGATGCCGAAGCACAGTGCACGCTTCTGGATGATGGCATCGAAGCCGTGCTGTTCGAGCAGCAGCAACACGGCCACCACGCTGGCGGCCGCTGCACCCAGTACCAGCGGGACGACCCGTCTGGGGGTGGCGGCCCAGAACAGGGCGCAGAAGTAGCCTGCGATGAATTCCAATACCAGGGTGCTGGAGATCAGGCGGATGCCGGCTGTGTGCGTGTCGGTGGCGACGGCCCAGCAGGCCAGCCCGATGGTCAGCACCGCCCAGCCCGCCAGCATCCTTGCCAGATGAGGGCGGGGACTGAAGGCGATCAGCACGGCAAACACCAGATAGAAGTACATCTCGAAGGTCAGTGTCCAGCCCTGCACCAACAGTGGCACGCTCTTGCTGGGCCACAGCGTGAAGGAGGCGATCCAGTCGGGTTGTCCGCCGGATGAGGCATTGACCATATGGGGGGCTGCCATCCAGATGCCGACCACGATCAGGGTGTAGAACCAGTAGATCGGGTAGATGCGCAGTACGCGGCGCTTGATGAAGCGTCCGGCTTCATGGGGCGAGGCGAACTGCTCTCCCGAGATCGAGACCATCACGAAACCGCTGATGACGAAGAACAGATCGACGCCGGCTGCGCCCAGACCGGCCAGTGCGGCAGGGATGGTGTGCCCGCCGAAATACTTCTGTTCCGAATAGAAGAGATGATGCAGCAGCACCAGCATGGCGGCTATGGCCCGCAGCCCCTGGATGTTGGCGAAATAAGGGAGGGTGCTTCGGGGGGCGGGGGCTGAGGAGGGATGCATCGTGGTGCCGGCGGGAGTCATGCGCTGAACGCAGCTCGTATGGTAACGAGCTTGGCCCGTGGTGCGATGCGCTCGATCACGGCCGACCCCGAAGGTGTGTGCCGAAGGCCCGTCAGCCCCTGTCTGCTTCTCGGCGCTGCGCAGGGGAAGGCGAGTGTGCGTGTGCTTTCGACAGGGTCAGTCGGCAGTGTCGCGCCGAGCTGCCCGCAGCCGCGCCCGATAGCTCCAGAAGTAGGGTCGTGTCCAGTAGCGAAGCATACCGCCGATGTGCCAGAGGGTGAAGCGCAGTGATCGGTGGCTCTGCTTGCGCGCATCATGCACCACGTGGGCGTCGGGGGTCTGGGCCAGCGTCCAGCCTGCCATGCACAGGCGGGTGCAGATGTCCACGTCTTCGATGTAGAGGAAGTAGCCCTCGTCGAAGCCGTTGAGCTCGCGGTAGGCCCGGCTGTCGAACAGCAGGAACATGCCGGCGATCCAGTGGGGATCGTCGCCGTGGTTGGCGGGCTGGAGTTTCTGCTTCAGCAGCTCGGGCAGGGTGTAGAGGTGACGCGCGGTGTTTTCCAGGGTGCCACTGGGACTGTGGATGGTGGGGGCCATCAGGCCACGTCGGGGCTCGGAAAAGCCTTCCAGCAGCGCGGGGAAGGGATCATCGGCCAAGCGCAGGTCGGGGTTCATCACGCAGAAGTAGCGCGAGTGGGCATGGTAGAAGGCGGCATTGTGGTTGCTGCCGAAGCCTTTGGGACGCTCGTTGCGGATGATCACGAGGCGGATGTGGCCGAACTCGATGGCCGGCAGATCTGCCTCGGGGATGTTGGCGGTGTAGATGATCTCGGACACGAGCGGCGGCTGAATCCGTGCCAGATCCTGCAACAGTCGCAGGGCAATGTCGCGTTGCCCGTGGCTGACAATGGACAGTGTAATCATCACGGCAGGGTGGGAAGTCGTCTGCTGGTGCGCATTGTGCCGCGAGTCATGTCCGGCGTGGGTTCGAGGGGCGCTCAAGTGAATGCCATGTGCGCTGCTATTGGAATGGTCCGCCACGGCCGCGCAGGCCGTCGAACAGTCCACGGGTCATCATCCGGATGCGTGGCCAGCGCGGGGTGGCAACCAGGGCGTAGAAGCCGAACTTCATCACCGTCTGCCAGGCATCGACCAGCTTCCAGCGCAGGCTGATGTGGGGCATACGTTGCAGCAGCAACGCATTGCGAATCAAATAATAATGCCGGATCGGTGAATGGTCTGGCAAATGTTTCCCCAGAAAATGTATCGGGGTTTCGCCGAGCTGGTGCTGCATCCGCGCACTGCACACCCCCAGCACCCGGAACCCCGCATCGGTGGCCCGCAGGCACCATTCGATGTCCACATAATCGATGAACAGGCTTTCGTCCATGTCGCCGACGATGTCCAGCACGCTCATCGGGATCAGGCTGCCGGAAGCGATCAGGTGCTCGACCTCGATGAGTTCATTCTCGTGCTGGCATTCGCAGCGCACCCGTTTGAAGCCTTCCAGCCGGACGAACGGTGAGGGGTTGGTGGTCTGGCGTTCGTCGGCGTAGCGCGGACCGGCTGCGGCCACGGGGGGGCTGCCGGCGGGTTGCTGCTCGATGGCGGCACGCAGCCGCGCCACCATGTCGGGAGCGGGCAGGCTGTCGTGGTCCAGCAGCAGCACATAGTCGGCGCCACGGGCGCGGGCCGTGGCGATACCGGCGTTC
>JBHADS010000160.1:0-4918 GCA_041855185.1 Lautropia sp.
CCCTTGGATGAGTTTCGGGGCAGATACTGGCTTTTTTGCTTGTACCGGGCGGGAAGCAGGCGAATCTACTCGATATGGACGCCTGCACGCAGGGCGGCAACGGTCACTTGTGCGCGGGATGTGACGCCGAGGGCGCGCAACACGGCACTGACGTGAACCTTGACGGTTCCTTCGGCCAGATGGAGTTCGCGGCAGATGGCTTTGTTCGGCATCCCCAGCATCATCAGGCGCAGTACGCCGCGCTGGCGTTCGGTCAGCCCCAGGTGCCGACCATCGTTGTACTCACGCGGCGGCGTCGAGGGCACTTGTGTCATCGCTGGCTTGTCGGCGCTTGAAGCGGCAGCGGTGTTCCGGATGGGCTGTGGGCCGGGTTGCGCTGCGGCGATGCGGGCAGGGGGGGTCGAGGGGAGTCCCCAGGGTGTGCGCGAGTTGCCGTGGCTGGCCCGATGGACTTGCCAGACGGGGACCGGGTCTGCCACCCGATTATGTCGGCTGGATGCGCCTGCCTCGGGAGCCAGACGTTCGAGGCTGTCGGGGTGAGGCAGCACATGGGAGGCCGGGACCGGGGGGCTCGCCGGTGGGAAGGTCTTGCTGCCCGCCAGAATCTGACGCAGGCTGCCGATGCACTGCTCGACGCTGGCGGTCTTGGGGATGAAACCGAGGACGCCCGCTTCCTGGGCGGCCTGCACCGTGGCGGCGTCGTCACGTTCGGACAGTACCACCAGTTTCAGCGCCGGGTGTCGGCGGTGAAAGGCATCCAGGGTGGCGGTGCCGCAGGCGTCCGGCAGGTTCAGATCCAGAATCACCAGGTCCGGCGGGTTGCTGCGTCGCAGCTCGTGAAAGGCTTCTTCCAGGGAGCCGGCCGGGATGAAAATGCAATCCTCGCAGATCGTTTCGATGGCTGTGCGCAGTGCACTGCGCATCAGGGGATGGTCGTCTACGAGAAGAACTGTTGTACTCATGATGCTTCAGCGCTCACTCAATCAATGCTAGACGTGGCGCTATTGTTGGGCCTTTGCCACAGATCCGCTGTGACGGTGTTCAAAGGGCGGCTATTCCCCTGTGATCGATGTCGCATGTGTCGGGATATTTGACAAAACCTTCATATTTGAGGCGCTCCCGGAGCGGTTTGAAGGGGGCTGCGCGTATCGGCCGGTGTTGCGGATTCCCCATCGGCTTGACGCCGCTGCGCTCGCTGATGGCGCCGAGTGGGGGGACGTGGGCATCGTGGCAGGGAACCCCCGTTCGCCTCATACGTTCCGCTTCGCTTCACGAGCGGCTCAGGGGGCACCCAGCCCCGATGCATCACCGATGGTGTGTGCGAAGAAAAAGCGATCTGCGCTTGGCGGGGCGGTGTACACCCTTTCGGCGCCATCGGCGAGCGCAGCGGCGTTAAGCCGAAAGGGTGTGCACCGCCCTCAACGCTGCCCGGTAGCTCGGATATGGTTGCTGCCAGCGATCGGTGGGGGTAGGTACGAGGGCATCGTGGCAGGGAGCCCCCGTTCGCCTCATGCGTTTCGCTTCGCTGCACGAGCGGCTCAGGGGGCACCCAGCCCCGATGCTTCACCGTCGGTAGCCTGTGCAGGAAAAGCGGTCTGCGCATGTCGGGGGCGGGTGCACCGCCCCCAACGCTGCCCGGCAGCACGGATATGCTTTCAGGCGGTGATTGGTATCGGCATGGAAGCACCGGCGGATGGGTTTCGTGCGATGCTTCGGGGTGATATAAGGATGGCCGTTCGACGGCCGCGTCCTTCTACCATTCATCGTTTGCTTCATTCAGCTTCATTCATTGTCTTTTCTGTTCTTCCGGTCC
This sequence comes from Lautropia sp., assembly GCA_041855185.1. Classification (GTDB taxonomy): domain Bacteria; phylum Pseudomonadota; class Gammaproteobacteria; order Burkholderiales; family Burkholderiaceae_E; genus Lautropia. The sequence continues at coordinate 1,814 of JBHADS010000160.1, forward strand.
ATGTCAGATTCAGCAGAGATCTTCGCTCCTCGTGCCCCTTCCGGTCTGCAGCGTGTTTCGGTCGCGCCGATGATGGATTGGACCGATCGCCATTGCCGCAGTTTCCATCGCCTGCTGTCCACCGAGGCATGGCTCTATACCGAGATGGTGACGGCTCAGGCCATCGCGCATGGTGATCTGGAGCGCTTGCTGGGCCGGGGTGAGGAGGGGAGCAGGGTGGTGCTGCAGCTGGGGGGCAATGATCCCCAGCTGCTGGCCGAGGCGGCGCGAGCCGGTGTGGCCTATGGTTATGACGAGATCAATCTGAATTGCGGCTGCCCGAGCGATCGGGTGCAGGAGGGGGCGTTTGGTGCCTGCCTGATGGCCGATCCCGGCAGGGTGGCGGATTGTGTGGCGGCGATGATCGAGGCGGTCTCCGTGCCGGTCACGGTCAAGCACCGTATCGGCATCGACCGGCGCGAGGATTACGTCTTCGTCCACACCTTCGTGGCGCGGGTGGCCGATGCCGGTTGCCGGCGCTTCATCGTGCATGCCCGCAACGCCTGGCTCGACGGCTTGGACCCGAAGCAGAACCGGGAGATTCCGCCGCTGCGCTACGAGGTGGTGCACCGGCTGCAGGCGGATTTTCCGGGCTTTGCCTTCGAACTGAATGGCGGTCTGCAGGATCTGGCCGACGGGGCGCGGGCCGCCGCTGCCCGGGACGGGGGGGCGGCACTGGATGGGGTGATGTACGGGCGCCGTGCGTATCATGATCCCTGGCTGCTGAGCGGGGTCGATCGTTGGCTGTCCGGCGAGGCGGCTGCGCCGACGCCGACGCCGACGCGGCGGCAGGTCGTCGAGGGACTGGTCGCCTATCTGCAGCGCCAGGCAGCGCACGGTGTGGAGCTGCGGCATCTGGCCAGGCATGTGCTGGGGCTGTATCACGGACAGCCCGCAGCGCGGCTCTGGCGCCGTCGGCTCAGCGATCCCAAGGTGCTGGCTGCCAATGATCCCCTGCGTCTGATGGCTGTCTGCGAGGAGGTCGAGGCCGAGGCGTGTCGGCAGCAGACCCGTCAGCAGGCTTATGTTGCGGCGGGCGCCGCATAGGGGCGCTTCAATCTGGCTCGTGCCCTGCGGGCGGGCGCCGGGGCGGCCGGGGACCGCGCACGGTGCGCACGTACAGCATCATGCACAGATAGCAGAGGGTGGCGAGCGCGGTTTCCAGCCAGGCCAGCTGCGCCGACAGGCCGGTGTCGCTCATGCCGCGGACGATGCCTTCGCACAGATAGGCAAGGATCAGCATCACCCACAGCTGGTAGGCTCGCACCCAGCCACGGCGCAGCGCCGGAAACGCGAACACCAGCGGCAGCACCTTCAGGGCGAGCAGCGAGCCTTGTGGCCGGAGGGGGGCCAGATACATTTCCCAGACCAGGCCAAGCACGATCAGGGACGCCACCAGTGCGACGGTGGCATGGCGGTAGAGGCTTGCGCGTCGTTGGTGGGCTTGTGGCTGGCTGGGCGGGGAACTGGCGTGGGGCATGGGCCGATGGCGTGGGAGGCGTTTTTCTGCGCCCACGACTTTAGCACGGGCGAAAACAGGGGTTAGCCCGATGCTTGCGCAGCGCGTGCGCTGCCGCTACTCTTGCCAACCGTACCGGGGAGGAATCTACGTTATGAAAGTCGCCGATATTCTCAGTCTGAAGGGCAGCACGCTGTTCACGGTCACACCTGACATGATGCTCTCGGATGGCGTGATCACGATGGCAGAGCACGATATCGGCTCGGTGGTGGTGATGGACGGTGGCAAACTGGCCGGTATGCTCACCTTCCGTGAAGTGATGAAGATGCTGGCCAAGCGTCAGCACGAGCACCGTGCCGGGCCGACCCGACCTGTGGCCGAGATCCGTGTCCGTGATGTGATGGTGACGGAGCCGCTGGTGGTCTCGCCCGCCGTCGATGTCAACGAGCTGCGTCGTCTGATGCTGGAAACGCATACCCGCTACGTGCCGGTGATGGAGGATGGTGTGCTGCTGGGCATCCTGTCCTTCCACGATGTGGCCCGCTCGGTGCTGGAGGCGCAGAGCTTCGAGAACAAGATGCTCAAGGCCTATATTCGCGACTGGCCGGCTGAAGCGGAATAAGCAACGACGATCCGGCCAAATGGTATGGCTTGAGCGACGGCCGGGGGGTTGCCTGCCACGGTCTGCCGTGCAGATTGCTAGAATGGCCCGATGCGAATACTGATCAGTAATGATGACGGCTATTTCGCACCGGGCATCGAGGCGCTGGCCGCAGCGCTCAAGGGTCTGGGCGAGATCTTCGTCTTTGCGCCCGAGCGCGATCGCTCCGGTGCCTCGAACTCTCTGACGCTCAGCCGTCCCCTGACGGTTCGGCAGGCAGCCAACGGCTTTCATTTTATCGATGGAACGCCGACCGACTGCGTGCACGTTGCCGTCACTGCGCTGATGGATTCGCCGCCCGATCTGGTGGTCTCCGGCATCAACGACGGTGCCAACATGGGTGATGACACCATCTACTCGGGCACCGTTGCTGCCGCGATGGAGGGCTATCTGCTGGGTCTGCCATCGATCGCCTTCTCGTTGACGACCAAGGGGCACGAGCACCTGGACAGCGCGGCCCGGGTGGCACGCGATGTGGTGGTGCGCTATATGTCCAACCCCTGGCAGCAGCCGATGCTGCTGAACGTCAATATTCCGCCCTTGCCCTACGATGAGCTGCAGGGCTATGAGGTGACGCGACTCGGCCGCCGTCATCATACCGAGCCGGTGATTCCGGCCCAGAATCCGCGCGGCGAGACCGTCTACTGGATCGGCAAGGCCGGCCCGGAAGCGGACAAGGGGCCCGGCACCGATTTTCATGCCACGGCAGCCGGCCGTGTGTCGATCAGTCCGTTGCAGGTCGATCTGACCGCAACGGCCCAGCTGGAACAGACACGGCGATGGTTGGGGTGATCAAGCGTACCGATACCGATGGCCTGGTGTCGGAGCGGGCACGGCTGAAGATGGTCGAGCAGCTCGAACGCCAGGGCATCGATTCGCCGGTGGTGCTGGCGGCCATGAAGAAGGTGCCCCGTCACCTGTTCGTCGAGCATGGCCTGGCCAGCCG
>JBHADS010000161.1:0-5011 GCA_041855185.1 Lautropia sp.
CTTCGTCCAAATAAGCAGAGGAAACACCGAAAATGACTCAGGTACTCACCATCACGCTGAACCCAGCCATCGACCAGACCATCATGCTGAAGGAACTGGTCCCGGGCGATGTGCACCGGGCAGCAGGCTACACCAGCTCCGCCGGCGGCAAAGGCATCGGCGTATCGATCATCCTGGCCGATCTGGGCATCCCCACCATCGCCACCGGCTGGATCGGCGCGGACAACGACGGCTTGTTCGTCGGCGCCTTCGAAAGCCACCGGATCAAGGATGCAATGATCCGCCTGCCGGGCAGCACCCGCACCAACGTCAAGCTGGTAGATACCGCCCGCGGCGAATCCACCGACATCAACCTGCCCGGCCTGCGCCTGGCCGCCAATGACCGCGCCCACGCCGAGCTGACGCTGGCCGAGCGGGTCAATGCGCTGACCCGTCCCGGCGACTGGTGCGAACTGGCGGGCAGCCTGCCCCCCGGATGCGATGTCCACACCTGGTTCCGTCTCGCCAAGCTGCTGGTCGCCAAGGGTGTGCACGTCATCATCGACGTGGCGGGCGCCGCGCTGGGCGAGCTGCTCAAGGGCTGGGCCAACGAAGTCTCACCCACGACCGGCCCGGTGCTGATCAAGCCCAACAAGCAGGAACTGGAAGAACTGGTCGGCCGTCAGCTCGGCAGCCAGGCCGAGATCATTGCCGCAGCCGAACAACTGCGTGCCGGCGGCGTGCAGCGCGTCGTGGTCTCCATGGGCGGCGAGGGAGCGCTGATCATCGGCCCCGAAGGTTGCTGGAAAGGCAAGCCGCCCAAAGTGACCGTCGCCACCACGGTGGGCGCCGGTGACACGCTGGTGGCCGGCACGACCGCCGCCCTGCTCCGTGGCCAGCCCTTCCCCGACGCCGCCGTCTGGGGCATGGCCTGCGCCGCCGCACGTATCCAGCGCATCGATTATGGACTGCCCCCGGTCGCCGAGATCGAACAACTGGCAGCGCAGATCAGCGTCGAGAAACTCTGATCGTTTCAGAACCCCATTAAAGGAGAGTCCTCGTGGCAAGTATCTTGGCGATCACCGCCAGCCAATCCGGGCCGGCGCACAGCTTCATCATCGGTGAAGCCCTGCAGGCAGCCGCTGCCCGAGCCGGACACCAGCTCAGCCTCAAGGTCTACAGCCACCTGGGTGAGCACGGTTCCTTCTCGGAAGCCGAAATGGCGACCGCAGATGTCGCCCTCATCGTGGCCGACACCCCCATCGACAAATCCAAGCTGCCCGCCAGCCTGAAGCTTGTCGAATGCGCGCCTCAGGCCGTGTTCGACAACGCCGACGCCGTGCTGGCGCAAGCGCTGGGCGACAAGGCCAACGCCGTGACCCCGAAAGCCGCCGCGGCGGCCGTCCCGGCAGCTCCCGCCGGCAAGGCACCGGCCGGTCTGAAGATCGTGGCGATCACCTCGTGCCCGACCGGCGTGGCCCACACCTTCATGGCGGCCGAAGCGCTCGAACAGGGTGCGGCCGAAGAAGGCCACACCATCAAGGTCGAGACCCAGGGTTCGGTCGGCGCCCAGAACGCGCTGACCCCGGCCGAAATCGCCGCCGCCGATCTGGTGGTGATCGCAGCCGACACCCAGGTCAACAAGGATCGTTTCACCGGCAAGCGTCTCTACAGCACCAGCACCAAGGCCGCCATTCGTGACGCAGCCGCCGTGATCAACACCGGCTATGCCCAGGCCACCCCCTGGGGCGCCGATGCCGCAGCGGCCAGCAGCGCCAAGGAAGAGGAAGCCGAGGCCGGCGCCAAGAAAGCCGGTTCCAGCGGCCCCTACAAGCACCTGATGACCGGCGTATCCTTCATGCTGCCCTTCGTGGTGGCCGGCGGTCTGCTGATCGCGCTGGCCTTCGCCCTGGGCGGCATCAATGCGATGGAAGACGCCAACACCGGCACCCTGGCCTGGACCCTGGGCAAAGTCGGTGCACAGTTCGCCTTCACCCTGATGGTGCCGATCCTGGCGGGTTACATCTCGTTCTCGATCGCCGACCGGCCGGGCCTGGCGCCCGGCATGGTGGGTGGCTTCATCGCCAACACCGTCGGTGCGGGCTTCCTGGGCGGCATTCTGGCGGGTTTTCTGGCCGGCTATCTGACCAAGTTCCTCAACGACTACATCAAACTGCCGCGCACCCTGGCGGGCCTCAAGCCGGTGCTGATCCTGCCGCTGCTGGCCACCGGCATCGTCGGCTACCTGATGATGGCCGTGCTGGGTGAGCCGATGGCCGCCATCATGAACGGGCTGACCGAGTGGCTGAAAGGCATGCAGACGGGCAGCATCGTGCTGCTGGGCGTGATCCTGGGCGCCATGATGGGCTTCGACCTCGGTGGTCCGGTCAACAAGGCTGCCTATGTATTCGGCACCACGCTGATCGCCAGCAACATCAACACGCCGATGGCCGCCGTCATGGCCGCCGGCATGGTGCCGCCGCTGGGCATCGCCATCGCCTGCTGGGTCTTCCGCAACCGCTTCAGCAACGAAGAGCGTGAAGCCTCGAAGGCCGCCGCCGTCCTGGGCCTGTCCTTCATCACCGAAGGCGCGATTCCCTTCGTGGCCCGCGATCCGCTGCGCGTCATCCCGGCCTGCATGATCGGTGCCGCAGTGGCCGGTGGCCTGTCGGCGATGTTCGGGGTCACGCTGGCGGCCCCGCACGGCGGCATCTTCGTGCTCGCCATCCCGGGCGCGGTCAACAACGTGCTGCTCTACGCCACCGCCATCCTGGCCGGTTCGGTGGCCTGCGCCATCGTGCTCGGCGTCCTGAAGCGGCCGCTGTCCAAGCAGGCTGCTGCCGCAACGGCCTGATCACAGGCCGATCGGCTGCCACCGCCTCCGCGCCGGTGGCAGCTCCCCTCGGATGCATGGAGGGGCAGCAGTCCGGCTCCGCTTCCGCGCAGCCGGACTGCTCCGCGAAACCCGCTTCGGCGGGTTTTTTTTCGCCTGGGGCCCCCGGGTCCATGCCCATGCCCATGCCGACGCCCACGCCTGGGCCTGTACCTGCGCCCGGTGCCTTGCCACCCCAGGCACTCAGGGAAATTGATAGGTCGGTCGGCCTGCTATCCTGAGACACGTCCAGCGCATCGGAAGCCCGGCTGCCCGATCACCGCGCCGTGCCCCCGAGCCCGCCGGACACGGACACAGAACGACACCCGCTTTCCGCCATGCCCGAATTCGTCGATACCTCCCCGCCGGACCAGTGCATCTTCTGCCGCCTGGTGGCCGGCGAAATCCCGTCGGCCCGCGTCTACGAAGATGAACTGACCCTCGCCTTCATGGACATCGGTCAGGTCAACCCCGGCCATGTACTGGTGGCCACCCGGCGCCATGCCACCGATTTCTTCGAGATCACCGAAGACGAGGCCGCCGCCGTCATGCGCACCGCGCACCGGGTGGCCCACGCGCTGCGCCATGTCTTCAAGGCACCGGCGCTGACCCTTCTGCAGGCCAACGGCAAGGAAGGCTTTCAGACGGTCTTTCACTTCCACATGCACGTGGTGCCCCGCCATCCGGGCGATGGATGCGCGCTGACCTGGCCCCGCCACGAGCCACCTGCCGAAAAACTGCAGGAGCACGCGGCGCTCATCCGGGCAGCCCTGCACCGGACTATTTTCTGACGGCGTTCGGCACCAGCTTCTCCAGCCCCTGCAGCGGTGCATATGCCTCGGCGGGCAGATGGTGGCGTGCGCCCAGGTATTGGGCGGTGTTCATCGAGACGAACACCGCTCCCTGAGCATCTTCCCAGACCAGCACTTTCGAGGGCAGATCGATCGCCAGCGTCGGCGCCTGCTTCATCATCGGCGTGCCCAGCTTGGGATTGCCGAACACGATCACCACAGCGGCCGGCATGTCCAGCTTCTGCTCGCGCGCCTCCCCCTGGTGGTCGATCACCGAGAAAACCTTCAGCCCCTTGGCCGCCAGCGCCTGCTGGATGCGCTGCGACGACTCAGCCGCCGAGTAATCGCTGCGGACGGTCAGCAGCCCCTCCACCTCGAGCACCGCCGTGCCGGTAGCGGCATCGGCCGCCATCGCGCCGCCCGCCAGCACCCCCAGCGACAGCGCCCATCCCTTCAACATCCTGCGTACAAACATCGCCAGATCCTCCTTGCTTCGGTCACTTCCATCGAACACATCATTCATCACACCGGCGTGCGCGCCTCAGGCCCAGCGCGCACCCGCACGCTATTCTGCTATACGACGGCCCGGCGTCGATGCACTGCCTACACCGAAAGCGGACCGCCCCTCGTCAGGGAAATCCAGCAGAAGGCGCTTCGCCGAGCCGATCTACACTGTCTGCATACGAGTTGGCAAGCGGCGCGTTTCCTTCGTACCAGCCCCGTGGCGATTCGATGCCGCCGCGCGCGCCCCGCAGGCCATTTCACGGACCCTTTCCCGGCACGTGCCAACGGCGGCCCGCGCATCGCCAGGAACCCCGCAATGCCAGGGCAACACAACAAAAGCCCGACCCGACCATCGGGCACCCGACTCGTATGCCACCAAACCATCACTCTGGAGACAACGATGGATGCAGCAGAATTGAAGCGCCTCGGTATCGATATCGACTATCCCTTCAAAGCCAAATACGACAACTTCATCGGCGGCAAGTGGGTTCCGCCCGTTTCCGGCAACTATTTCGAGAATGTCTCCCCGATCGACGGCAAACCCTTCTGCCAGATTCCGCGTTCGGAAGCAGCCGATATCGAACTGGCCCTCGATGCCGCCCACGCCGCACGGCGCAAATGGGGCAAGACCGCCATCGCCGAACGCTCCGGCATCCTGCTGGCCATCGCCGACCGCATGGAGAAGAACCTGCAGCGGCTGGCGGTTGCCGAAACCATCGACAACGGCAAGCCGGTGCGCGAGACGATGGCTGCCGACCTGCCGCTCGCCATCGATCATTTCCGCTACTTCGCCGGCTGCATCCGCGCCCAGGAAGGCGGCATCTCCGAAATCGACGATCACACGGTTGCCTATCACTTCCATGAA
>JBHADS010000162.1:0-4556 GCA_041855185.1 Lautropia sp.
CTGAAGGGCTTGCGGGCAGGCTGGGCGGAGGCGGCATTCAGGCTGGAGGTGATGCTGGCCGTGGTGCTGGTGCCGCTGGCTTTCTGGCTGGGGCGCAGCTGGGTAGAGACTGCGATGCTTATCGGCGTCGTGCTGCTGCTGATGATCGTCGAGCTGCTGAACTCGGCGGTCGAGGCGGTGGTGGACCGGGTCGGGTTGCAATGGCACGAACTTTCCGGCAAGGCCAAGGATCTGGGCAGCGCCGCGGTATTTCTGGCGACCTTGCTGATGGTGGGCGTCTGGCTGGCGGCGCTGTGGCAACGCCTGTTCTGAGATCAGGAAGCCGAGCCAATAGAAGGAGCGCCGAGGGCACGAAGCGTCCAGAGCACAGAAAGACTCAGAGCGCAGAAAGAACTCGCAGGGCAGAAAGAACGCAGAGATCGTAGGGCAAAAAAGAGCCAGCCCATGAAGGAACTGGCTCTGCAAGGATCGGAACATCAGGGGGGGATGTTCCGATGCTGTCTGCCGGCAGACCCGTCTCGATGCTCAGAGGCGGGCTGGCAGACATCGGGTCACTGGGGTGAATCAGCTGCGATCCGGAATCGGCGGATTGCTGGCGGCAGCATCGGCCTTCGGCGTCTTGATCAGCAGCGTGGCAAAGGCCGCAGCCAGCAGCAGCAGGCCCGCCGTGGTCATCGCATTGCTGGGGTTGTGATCCAGCACGTTGGCGTAGACCCAGCCGAAGGTCAGCGTCTGGATCAGCATCGGGATCACGATCATCATGTTGATGATGCCCATGTAGACGCCATAGCGCTCTTTCGGAATCTCGGCCACGGCGATCAGATAGGGCACGCCCATGATCGAGGCCCAGGCGATACCGAAACCGATCATCGGCAGGAACAGCAGGAACTTGTTGCTGATGTGCGGGAAGATGCACAGCGCCAGCGCCGCGAGCGACAGGGCGAAGGCATGCACCAGCTTGGCTTGGTACTTGCGGGCCAGGTACATCAGCAGGAAGGCCGACACGAAGGTGACGATGTTGTAGAAACCGTTGACCAGACCGGTCCAGGCCACTGCTTCCTGATACAGCTCACGGTCGTGCAGCGTCGCGTTCCAGACCGACTTGGCGATGCTGTGCGAGACGAACTGCCAGTAGATGAACATGGCATACCACTGGAACAGGTAGACGAAGGCCAGCTGCCACAGGGTCTTCGGCATGTCGACGATGGCTTCCCAGATTTCCTTGACCGCAGGAATCAGGCCCATCGGCTTGCTCTTCATCTCCTCCAGTTCTTTCGGCGTGGGCGGGTGCTCGGGGGTGGACAGCACCGAGATCAGCACGGTTGCAATCGAGCAGAATGCGCCGACATAGAAGGAGCCGAACACCCAGTAGGGGATGCCGGAATCATTGACACCGGGAATCCACTGTTTGAAGAAGTACAGCGACACGTTGGCCAGCGTGATGCCGAGACCCGTGAAGAAGCTCTGCATCAGGAAGCCGGTGGCGTGCTGCGAGGCCGGCAGTTTGTCGGCGATGAAGGCGCGGTACGGTTCCATCGCGGTGTTGTTGCTGGCGTCCAGCAGCCACAGCAGCAGCACGGCCATCCACAGCGCGGTGGAGTGCGGGTAGAGGAACAGGCAGATACTGCAGCCGATGGCGCCGATCAGGAAGTACGGACGCCGGCGTCCCAGGCCAGGCACCCAGGTGCGGTCGCTGAGGGCACCGATCAGCGGCTGAATGATCAGGCCGGTGACGGGGCCTGCGAGGTTGAGCAGCGGAAGCTTCTCGGGGTCAGCGTTCAGAAAGCTGAACACCGGATTGATGGCGGTCTGCTGCAATCCGAAACTGTACTGAATCCCGAAAAACCCGAAGTTCATCAAGATGATCTGGCGAAATGTCATCGCCACTCGGGGGTCAATGCTCATGGAAACCATGCTCCTAGTGTGTGGGCGTCACGTATCTGAACCGCATTTGCTCGTTGCGTTTGGTTTCTTTCAGATCGAAGAATCATCATGGCCCACAACGAGCGGGCAGGCATCGCGAATACAGCTATCCCGGATCCCTGCGGAACCGTGCTGTCGGGGGGCGCCATCCCGGCAGCACGGGGTACTGCAAAAAGACTTCAACAGATCGCGACATCCAGAGATGTCAGCGACGATTTACCACCAGGCTTCCACTTGAGCACCGTAGAACACGGCACTGCGCTTGTCGGCAAAGGCTGCCACAGGGGTGTTGCAGTCACGACCCGAGCAGACCACCGAACCGGCAGCTGCCGCGGCATCGTTCCACTTGGCATAGGTGGCGTACAGACGCAGGGCCGGGCGGGCCGTCACGTCCGAACCGAGGGCGAACTGCGTGCCTACCGTCACCTTGGTCAGCTTGCGGGTGGCTTCGGATTCCTGCTTGATCTGCTGGTAGCCCAGTTCGCTGAACAGGCTGACCACGTTGTTGATCGCATAGTGCGGACGGGTGCCGATCCACAGTTCCTTCACGCTGACATCGTTGATGTCGGAATTGCGGAAGCCGGCGGTGGTGGTGGCGGACCAGCGGCTGTCGGTCGGCTTGTAGAGCCAGTGGTCGAACAGCAGCCATTCGCGGCGCTTGTCGGTGCTGCCGGCCACGCCATAGCCTTTCAGGGTGGCGGCGTTATGGGCGAGCTGCAGGCCCAGGGTGTTGGTGCCGGCGACGCCGAAGGGGTTCTCCTGGTCATGGGCGATCGTGAAGGCCGCACCGTTCTTGCCGGGCTTGTTCTCGATCGTGTTGGTCTGACGGACCAGCACGGCAACATCCGGGGTGGTGGGGTCGTTGTCCAGGTCCACCATCTGGGTGGTGTCGGTGGTGTAGGTGCTGGTGCCGTCTTGATTGTTGGCGCGGACCAGGTCCATGCCGACGGTCAGCAATCCGCCCGGATTCACGGCGATCTTCTGCAGACGGAAGTCATGCACCGTTGCCGAACGCGAGCCGCCACCGATCAGATCGGGGCTGTAGCCGGACAGCGAGGTGTTGATGCCGTAGCCGGTCATGTCACCGATGCGGAAGATCGCATAGGAGAACAGGCCCGGGCCCATCTTGATGTTGTCGATCCCGAAACCCGGACCCTGGGCAGGTTCCCAGTAGGTGTAGTCCAGCATGTGGATGTCGGGGTTCTTGTAGTAGCGCTTGCCGACCCACAGCGAGGCGCCATCGAGCGCGCGCATGTTCAGCGCAGCGCCGATGTTGTCGGCCGACACGAAGGCTTCACGCAGGGCAGGAGCGCTCTGCTCCCAGTTGGCCAGGCCCTGAGTACCGTGGGCGAAGGTGAACTTGCTGGTGAAGGTTGTGCCGTCGATTTCACCCAGCTTGGCGCCGAAGGTCAGCGCGACATAGGTGTCGCACTCGTTGCCGAGGCGGAACCATGTGGTGGCACCGGGCAGGCGGACGCAGGCGAGGTTGCCTTCTTCCGAGGTGGTGCCGGCGCCCGAACGGAAATAACCTTCGAAGTCGATCGTTTTGGCTGCGTGGGCGGGCAGGCTCACGCAGGTGGCTGCCAGCAGTGCGGATGCACCCGCCAGGGCCAGCGATTTCTTGTGGGTGTTCAACTTGGTCTCCTTTCCTCTCGCGCAGAGAGGGCAAGTCATCGTGAACGCGATGATGGGTTTGACGACACAACCGATCCGAAAGGGATCGGCGACTGTTTACTGCTCATTACTGCCTTGTGATCCGCGCAGCTCCCGGCCTCCGGACCTGTCGGTCGTGGGAGGCGTCGGGAAAGCGGATCGGTCCTGCTCTCAGTCGTGCTGGGCCGAGATATCGAGCCAGAGCACGCCATAGGGTGCGAGCGTGATGCCGTTGCGCAGCACGTACTCGTTGCCACTCAGCAGATCGCGCATCGGGCGATTGGGCATCGCCTGGAACACCTGAGCGGGGCAATGCTGCTCGAATTCGCTGTAATTGGCCAGCACAAGAATGGTCTGCTGCCCGTTACTGCGGGTATACCCCAGTACCGACGGGTTGCCGGCCCGGTAGCCCACCAAGTGACCGCCGGCGAAGGCCGGGGTGTGCTCGCGGGTGGCAATCATCTTGCGCAGTCCGGTGAAGACCTGGCCGGCGCTCGTGTTGGTGTCGTGGCGCTGGTCGTAGCGTGTCGCGTCGCGGAACGGCCGGTGAATCCAGCGGCTGTCGCCGGCTTCGACCGGATTGTTCAGATAGCTGTCATCGTTCAGCGTGCCCACTTCGTCGCCCAGATAGATCAGCGGCAGGCCGCCCGTGGTCAATGCCAGGCTGAACAGCAGCAGCATCCGGGCAGGGCCGTGCGGATCGTTCTGTTCGAGACCTGCCAGCGATGCGAAGGTGCCGCTGACGCGGGCATCGCCGGTCTGCGGATTCTCCTGGAAGGGAACGCCGCGGGCGAAGCTGCCGGGGAAGCGGTTGTTGAAGAAGCGGTTCAGGAACTTGCGATGGTCATAGCCATTGATGCCGAACTGCGCGGCATCCTCGTCGGCGAAGGTCCAGCCGATGTCGTCGTGGCTGCGCACATAGTTGACCCAGGCGGTGTCGGCCGGCAGCTCGTGCCACTTTTCGAGTGCCTGCTGCAGCA
>JBHADS010000163.1:0-2636 GCA_041855185.1 Lautropia sp.
CAGCGTCGCCCCCTGGGTCGACGAAATGATCGTGGTGGACACCGGCTCGACCGACCGCACCGTCGAAATCGCCCGCGCCCACGGCGCCACCGTCTACCACCGCCGCTGGACCAACGACTTCGCCGCTGCCCGCAACGCCGCACTCGCCAAATCCAAGGCCGACTGGAACCTCGTCCTGGACGCCGACGAGTGGCTGGTGTCGGGAGGGGAGTATCTGCAAGCGTTACGGCACTCACGGGATCGTGCGGTTCACTTCGTCCGAGTGGACAGCGATCTCGGCAATGAGGAAACCTTGCTGAAGACCTCCCATCCGATCGAACGGATCTTGCCCAAGGGCGTCCGTTATCGCGGAAGGATTCACGAACAGCCCAACCATAACCTTCCCAGCGTGGAGTCGAGTGTGATCGTCCGCCACGATGGCTACTTGCCCGCTCAGCTCAACAACAAGCGCGGCCGTAACCTCGATCTGCTGCTGAAGAAAGTTTCGGAAGACCCTGATGTCCCCTACTATCACTTCCAGTTGGGCAAGGAATACGATATCCAGGGCGATCCGGCCAAGGCAGTCGCATGCTACAAGAAAGCCTACGCACTCGCTTCAGGCCGTACACCTTGGCACCATGACATGGTGGTGCGCATCATCGACTGCCTGAAGCAGATTGGACAGATCGAGGAGGCGATGATCTTCGCCTCGGACGAGATGCCCAACTGGGAAAAATCCCCCGACTTTCACGTCGCAGTCGGCCTGCTGTTGCTCGAACAGATGAACCGCCGACCGGAACAGGGACCTGCCCTGCTGCCGATGATCGAGGAATGCTGGCTGAAAGCGCTGAGCATCGGAGAAAATCCCGAGCTGGCGGGTTCGATCAGTGGTCGCGGCAGTTTCATCGCCGCTCAGCAGCTCTGGGCACTGTATGACGCGCGCAATGACTTCGAGAAAGCCGAGAAGTACAACGCGATGTACAAGAAGCTCTACCAGGAGTTCCAGGAAAAGATGCGCTCCGAAATCCCGCACGGGGACCACGAAAGCGCCGAGGCGTTGTGATCCCTCAGGGCGGCCATTCTCGCCGGTCCGCCCATCACCTGGATGCAGCAACCAAGAAGGGAGCCTGACGGCTCCCTTTCGTATCTGATCTCACCCCCTGCACCGCCCATCCCAGCCCGGAGCAGCACTCTCCCCTCGGCGCCAAGCAGTACCTGAGCGCCTTGCACCATCAGGCGCATGGCGAAGCTGGACTCGGAAGGAGACCTCTGGCTCTCCAGACCTCAGCTTGGGCACACCTGACGGATCACATCGATCACCCGATCGACCTGTGCATCCGACATCGTCGGCCCGATTGGCAGACTCAGAACTTCCTCAGCGTAACGCTCGGCACGGGGCAGATCCCAGGCCGCCTGCACGGCCAAAGCACGATAAGCATTCTGCCGATGAACCGGGGTCGGATAGTGAATCAGCGTGCTGACCCCCAGCTCATCCAGCTTGCGTACCAGACGTTCGCGCTCTGCGCTGCGCACGACGAACAGATGCCAGGATGAACGACATTCCATTTCATCTGGCGTCGGCAGCCCCAGCACCGGCAGATCGTTCAAGGCGCTGATGTAGCGTGCCGCAATCTCTGCGCGCCGCTGATTGTCCCCGTCGAGGCATGGCAGCTTGACCCGGAGAAAGGCTGCCTGCAGTTCATCCATACGCGAGTTGGCCCCTGCAAACTCGTGGACATACTTCTGCGCAGAACCATAGTTGCGCAGTTTCCTTATCCGTTCGGCCAGTGCAGCGTCGTTGGTCGTCACTGCCCCGGCGTCTCCCAGCGCGCCCAGGTTCTTGCCGGGATAGAAACTGAAGGCTGCAGCATCGCCAATGCTGCCGCAGCGCCGTCCGTTCAGAATCGCACCATGCGCCTGAGCCGAATCTTCCAGTATCGGCAACCCGTACCGGGCAGCAATCTCCTGGATGGCCGCCATCCGTACCGGACGACCATACAGATGCACAACGATGATCGCTCGCGTCCGGCAGGTGATCGCCGCCTCGACGGCAGCAGGATCGAGACCATACTCGCCGGGCACAGGCTCGACCGGAACGGGAATGGCTCCGATCTGACTGACGGCCAGCCAGGTTGCCACGAAGGTGTGCGATGGCACGATCACCTCGTCACCGGGACCAATCTCCCAGGCACGCAAGCTCAGCTGCAGCGCGTCCAGACCATTGCCCACACTCACACAATAGGCCGAACCGCAGAATGCGGCAAACTCGCTCTCGAAAGCTGTGGTTTCCTCTCCCAGCAGCAGTGAGCCGCTGGCCAGAACACGCTCGTGCGCCCGGCGAAAGCCTTCGAGGTGACGTTGATTGATACCCTTCAGGTCGAGAAAGGGAATACGCTCATCAGTCACGCATTCGCCTCCTCCGGCCGCGCCGCACCCTCCCGCTCCATCGGCTCGACCTGCTGGGCACGATGACGGCTGTGGACCTCGAGCATGAACTCACTGTAGTCGCGCAGATAGTCTCCCTCGTCATACACCTCCGAGGCGAGCACCATGCAGACGCTTCCCGACGAGAAGTTGTCCAGCTCCCGCCAGGTCATCGGCGGAATGTACAAGCCCTCGTAGGATCGATTCAGGTGATAGCGCTTGCGGCCAAAACC
>JBHADS010000164.1:0-5514 GCA_041855185.1 Lautropia sp.
AAAAACAAACAGCCGCAACCCCGGACGCTGCACGCAGACCGCTCTCAGAGCGCGCACGACACACACCCCTGCACCTCCGTCCCTTCCAGCGCCGTCTGCCGCAAACGCACGTAATAGATCGTCTTGATCCCCTTCTTCCACGCATGAATCTGCGCACGATTGATATCGCGCGTCGTCGCCTCGGCCGGGAAGAACAGCGTCAACGACAGCCCCTGATCGACGTGCTCGGTCGCAGCCGCATAGGTGTCGATCAGCGCCTCGGGTCCAATCTCGTAGGCGTCCCTGAAATACGCCAGGTTGTCGTTCGTCATGAACGGCGCCGGATAGTAGACCCGGCCGATCTTGCTCTCCTTGCGGATCTCGACCCGGGAGACGATCGGATGGATCGAGGACGTGGCGTGGTTGATGTAACTGATCGATCCCGTCGGCGGCACCGCCTGCAGGTTGCGGTTGTAGAGCCCGTGCTGCATCACCCCGTCACGCAAGGCCGCCCAGTCCGCACGTGTCGGCAGGCGCACCCCCAGACGCTCGAACAGCGTGCGCACCGTCCCGGTTTCCGGCAACCAGTCACGCTCGGTGTACTTCTCGAAGAAGCTGCCATCGGCATAGCGGGATCGCTCGAAACCCACGAAGGAGCGCCCCCGCTCGCGCGCCAGCAGGTTGGAGGCACGCAAGGCATGGTAGGCCACCGCCGCGAAATAGACCCGCGTGAAATCGATGCCCTCCTCGCTGCCGTAATGGATGGATTCCCGTGCCAGAAAACCGTGCAGGTTCATCTGCCCCAGGCCGACCGCATGTGCCTCGTCGTTGCCCCGGCGCACCGACGGCACGCTGTCGATCGCCGACATTTCCGAGACTGCGGTCAATGCGCGGATGGCGGTCTCGACCGTCGCGCCGAAGTCCGGGCCGTCCATCGTGTGCGCGATGTTCAACGAGCCGAGGTTGCAGGAGATGTCGGTGCCCAGATGACGGTAGCTCAGATCCTCGTTGAACGTGGACGCCTCGTTGATCTGAAGAATCTCCGAGCACAGGTTCGACATCGTGATGCGCCCCTCGATCGGGTTGGCACGGTTCACCGTGTCCTCGAACATGATGTACGGATAGCCGCTCTCGAACTGGATCTCGGCCAGCGTCTGGAAGAACTCGCGGGCGTTGATCTTCTTCTTGCGGATGCGCTTGTCATCGACCATTTCCTCGTACTTCTCGCTGACCGGGATCTCGGAGAATGGTCGGCCATAGACCCGCTCGACATCGTGGGGCGAGAACAGGTACATATCGACGTTGCGCTTGGCCAGCTCGAAGGTGATGTCCGGAATCACCACCCCCAGCGAGAGCGTCTTGATCCGGATCTTCTCGTCGGCGTTCTCGCGCTTGGTGTCGAGAAAGCGCAGGATGTCGGGATGATGGGCGTGCAGATAGACGGCACCGGCCCCCTGGCGGGCACCCAGCTGGTTCGCATACGAGAAGGAATCTTCCAGCAGTTTCATCACCGGAATCACCCCCGAGGACTGGTTCTCGATGCCCTTGATCGGTGCCCCCTGTTCGCGCAGATTCGTCAGCATCAGCGCCACGCCGCCTCCGCGCTTGGAGAGCTGAAGCGCCGAATTGATGGCTCGGCCGATGCTCTCCATGTTGTCCTCCAGCCGCAGCAGAAAACAGGAGATCAGCTCGCCCCGGCTTTTCTTGCCGGCATTCAGAAAGGTTGGTGTGGCCGGCTGGAAGCGCCCCGAGATGATCTCGTCCATGAAACGCAGCGCGAGCCCCTCGTCGCCACGCGCCAGCGTCAACGCCACCATCACCACCCGGTCCTCGAAGCGTTCCAGATAGCGCTGACCGTTGCGGGTCTTGAGGGTGTAGGAGGTGTAGTACTTGAAGGCGCCCAGAAAGGTCGAAAAACGAAACTTCCGGCCGTAGGCTTCTTCCCAGATCCTGCGCTGGAAATTGCGCGAATACTGATCGAGCACCTCCGCATCGTAATAGCCTTCATCGACCAGATAGCGCAGCTTCTCGTCGAGATTGTGAAAGAACACGGTGTTCTGATTGACGTGCTGCAGAAAGAACTGCCGCGCCGCCATCCGGTCGGCCTCGAACTGGATTTTTCCTTCGGCGTCGTACAGATTCAGCATCGCGTTCAGCGCGTGATAATCCTGCACGGGGGTCTGGTCTTCGGACATGATGCGTTGAAAAGAGTGATTCGGAACTGCGCGCGGCAGGGGTGTTCTTCCGTATGAGTCGTGCATCCCGCCTCATCGGGACCAGAAGCGTTCCAATCCCGTTCGGACACGAATGACATCGGTATCGGTCCCGGCAAGCTCGAAGCGATAGAGCACCGGCACCTGGCATTTCCGGGCGACGACATCGGCGGCCGAGGCAAACAGAGCACCAAAGTTCCGGTTGCCACCGCCGATCACGCCGCGCAGCAGCGCACGGCGTCGGGCATCGTTCAGAAAATGGATGATCGGCTTCGCAACCGCGCCGCGGCCCTGGCCATCGGCGTAGCTCGGCAGCACCAGCACGAAGGGAGCGTCCGGCTCGGGCATCGGCTCGGCGGCCGAGCGGGGGATGCGCGCAGCTTCGATGCCCAAGCGGGCCACGAAGCGCGCCGTGTTGCCCGAGGCGGAGGAGTAGTAGATCAGGCGGCTCATGCCGGCCGGTCTCAGGCCAGGCGGCCGATCATGTCGGGACGGAAACCCGCCCAATGGGCATCACCGGCAATCACGACCGGCGCCTGCCGATAGCCGAGTGCCGAAACCCGGGCCATCGCCGTGGCATCCTGGGTCAGATCGATGACGCTGTAGACGATGCCCCTGGCATCGAGTGCCCGTGTGGTGGCCGTGCATTGCACGCAGGCGGGCTTGGAGTAGACGGTGACGGTCATGCCGGATGGTCCTTGCAGGATGCGACGGACGGCGGCAGACGTTCAGGCGCGGACGGAGTCCGGCACCAACACCCGCCCACGCCCACCGCATGGGGTCAAAGAGCGACGGTCATGCCCGAACGCGAAGGCGCTGGCCGGACACTGCAGAGGCAGCCACCGGCCCGCACCTTGCGGGCAGCCATCGGTCACGGCAGGTCTCCTGGCTTGCGGGTCATCGCGTGGCTTTGCCTTCCCAGCTTCTCGACAATGCCCGGCGCTTCACAGCACGCGGCTCATCGACGAGAACCCAGTGGCCTTGGCGCGCGTCATGCATTCGATCGACATGCGCCTGCCGCAACACCTGGCGAGAATGCCCGTCGATCGCCAGACAGCGATCGGAGGGCATCCGCGACAGGTGCACGGCTGGAACGGGTGATGCAACAGGGCTGCACCACCCAAAGCCTTGCTCTCCGCCTACAGTTGCGGGGGCAGCGCCGGCCTTGGCCTGCTTCATGGCCACCCTGCTCCATCGGCACGGCGCATACGAATGCATGCGCCGACATCGACGGAAAACAGGACGTTCCAGAACACAAGCCGCACCGGCTTCCCTTTTCATCCCGGCGGGCAGCCATGCTGCCACCCGCCCGGGAACCGTTGACAGAAGCATTGTAGGGCAGGCGCGGGGGCGGCCGCAACTCAATGACACTATATAAAGTGTTGTTTGTACTATTTACCACTATTTAAGGCACTAACGCGACGATGCTCCCGCGCCCGTTGCCGAAGCCGTCTGGGCAGCAGGCAAGCCAAAGCGCTGTTGACGGGGCATCCATCGGCCGGCACAGGCCACAAGGACAGCGCTTTCAGCACCCGGCCTGTGCCTGATACTGCACACGCTTTTCATGCAGGCTCATTTCGTGCATCCGCAGATAGTGCGCAGGGGTGTGGATGGCGAGCGAGGCACGCTGGAAATCATTGACGTTGCGGGTGATGATGGCGCTACAGCCGACCTGACGGGCCGCCTCGTGCAGCACGGCATCTTCAAAATCCCCGAAGGGCAAGGACATGGCATCGCTCAGCACCGCCCGATTGACAGGCGCCACCTCGAACAGCTTCAGCAGCGAGCCGATATGCACGCGGGCCTGCTCATCGCCCACGGCGCGTCGGCAGAGATAGAACAGCGTGGTGAAGGTGCTGGCGCACAGAAAGGCACGCACGCGCCCTTGCTCCACCAGCGCCATCATCCGTGCACTGTCGGCAAAGAAAGGCTCACGACGGCCGAGCACGTCGAGCACCACGTTGGTATCGAGGAGCAGGCTCATCGGTGCTTTTCTTCCAGAAAGCGATAGTAGCCCTGCTCGTCCAGGCTGCCATGCTCCGGCGGCGGCAGCACGCCGCTGAGCGAAGCCACGATGGGCGGCAACTCGGGCGCCTTCGTATCCGGCGCGAACTGCGCGAAATAGTCGGCTACGAAGGCCGACAGCGATTTGCCATTGCGCCTGGCCTGGATCTTGGCAGCCTCGATCAACGCGGAATCGAGACGCAGCGTCAGTTTGGTTTGCATGAGCACAGTGCGTGACGTACAACGTTGCCTCCATTATACGTCATGCCTGCACTGCCCATGCCCGGCCGTGGCGTCTGTGGAACCCGGCGCGCTCTGCTGCACGGTTCTCGGACGCGCGCGGATGTTGGTGCTTCGGGCGCTCGGCCCCCGATCAGGCAGCCGTTCTCAGACGCGCGCGCGGATGTCGTTCATGCTCGTGCGCAGCGCGCTTTCGGGGTCGGCAAGCGCATGGACCTCCTCGGCGAAGGGCTCGAAGCTGAACGGCCCCTGATAGCCGGCGGCCAGCAGCGCACGGATCTGCGCGATGTTGCCGAGGCGGTCCTGAGCGTCGACCAGCACCCGGTGGGCATCCAGCATCGCCTCGACCGCGACCGAAGGGTCGGTCACGCCCGAGATGTGCACCAGCCCGGTCTGCTCGGCAAAGAACGCCGTCTCGCCTGCCAGATGATGATGGAAGGTGTCGTGCACCAGCTTGTAGACGCCCTCGGCTTCCGCTGCACGGATGGCTTCCAGGGCCACGGACTTGCGCCGCAGCGAGGAGACCGGAAAGCCCAGCGGCTCGACCAGTCCGATCAGGCCGCGCCGATGCAGTTCGGGAGCAAACCAGGCCAGCGACTGCACCAGATCCTCGAAGGGGATGTCGATGCCTTCGTTCAGCGGGCACATGACCAGTGCCCGGGCACCTGCCGCCTGCGCATAGTCGGCCAGATGCAGGGCGCGCGCACGCACACGCTCATCGGCAGCCAGACGATTGAAGGGATAGAGCGCGTTGATCGACAGAATATCGATCCCCCGACGCGCCGCCTCCGCCCGAACCTGGGCGGCAGGCAGTGCACCGACGAGATCCGGCAGATCATTGCGAATCTCGACTTCGGCAACGCCCAGACGTTGCGCCAAGTCCAGAAATCCGGGCAGAGGCAGTTTCGGGACGCTGATATGGTTGATGGCAAAACGCATGGCCAAGCCTCAATCGTAGAGTGACGGACGGGTGGGCAGCTCGATGGCGACGGCCTCGCCTGCCCGTTGCTGGGCCTGCACGCAGGCATCGGAGGTCACAGCCGTCACATAGCCATCCCAGCTCGACGGACCGCTGACC
>JBHADS010000165.1:0-2889 GCA_041855185.1 Lautropia sp.
CCATCACTGGCTGATCCTGCACGGCCGCTACATCTGCAAGGCCCGCACCCCCGAATGCTGGCGCTGCCCGATCGCCGACCTGTGCGCCTTCGAGCCCAAGACGCTGCCGCCGCCCCGCAGATCCGCACTCGACCGCGCGCCTTGAGCCGTACACTGAGCGGCCCTGCTTGACCGCAGCCGTGATCTGCCGCATCCCGTCAGCCCCCGCAGCCCCGATCACATCACCCGCGCCAACCACCACACCCCTCCCAGGGCCAGGACATGATCTTCAACCCCTCCGTCGCCGACGTTCGGCGCTACTTCTGCAACGTCTGGAAAAAGCACAAGGAGCGCCTGCCGCTGGAGCCCCTGGAGATGGTCGCACTGCACTGGATTCAGCAGCACCCCGAATACCACGCCGACCTCGACGACGTGAACCGTGCGCTCGACACCGAATACAGCCCGGAAAGCGGCCGCACCAACCCCTTCCTGCACCTGTCGATGCATCTGGCCATCAGCGAGCAGCGCGGCATCGACCAGCCCCCTGGCATCCGGCACTGCCTCGACGTGCTGGAGCGCCAGCTGAACAGCGCCCACGAAGCCGCCCACGTCGCCCAGGAATGCCTGGCCGAAGCCCTGTGGCTGTCGCAGCGCCACGGCAAGCCCCTCGACGGCAGCGCCTACGTCGAAGCCCTGCGCAAGCGCGCCGGGCTGCCGCCGCTGGCGGGCTGAGCGCCGGGCGGCGGCGGCAGCGACCTTCGTCCACCCCGCTCACGCTCCACTGACCTGCGCCAGCAAAAACTCCCGCACCCATCGGTGCCCACTGTGACCATGATTGCGCTCATGCCACAGCATGCCCACCGCAAACCCCGGCACAGCAAAAGGCGGCTCCACCACTTTCAGCCCATCCCGCCGGTCCTGAACCAGACGCGATGGCACCAAGGCAACCAGATCACTCTGCGCAACCAGCTGCGGCACAAACAGGAACGATGAGGCAGACAGCGCCACCTGGCGCTGCAGACCCATCGCCGCCAGACCGTCGTCGACGACCGTGGAAAAAGCACCTCCATCCGGCGAAACCACCACATATTCCAGCGCCGCACATTGCGCGATGCTCATGTCACGCCGCAGCCCCGGGTGCCTCTCCCGGCCGATGAGCACATAACGCTCGTCGAAGAGATGACGGCAGCGCAATGAGGCAGGTGCCTGCGCCGGTGTCATCAGCACCAGATCCACCTCGCCACGGGCGGTCTGCTCCTCCAGCATCGACGGTCGCAGATGACGCATTGCAATCCGCACACCCGGTGCTCGCTTTCGCAACGCCAGCACGAACGATTGCAGGATCGTCACCTGCAGATAATCGGTGCAGGCAATCGATACCGTCAGCTCCGCCGTCTCGGGGTTGAAATGCCGATGTTCCTCCAGTACATCCCGCACCTGATCCAGTGACTGGCGCAAGGGGTGAAGCAGTTCCTGCGCCTTCGCCGTGGGTCGCATACCCCGCTGAACGGGGATCAGCAGCGGATCATCAAAAATCTCGCGCAGCCGGGCAAGCTGCGCGCTGACCGCCGGCTGACTGAGAGACAAGCGCTCTGCGGCACGGGTCACGTTCTGTTCGATCAGCAGCGTTTCCAGCGTGACGAGAAGATTGAGATCAAGACGTTTTCTGCCATCCATGAATCTGATACCAGAAGAAAATTCTTTTGATTTTACGAATAGCCGTCGAAGCGAGACACTGCCATCCCGACGCACCCACCCGTGCTCCACAACCTCAGCGCTGCGACTGCAACCGCAGCCACAGCCACCGCCACAAACGGATAAACCCTCATGTCTCGGCAACTATCCAGCGCCACCTCATCACCCCGCACCGTTCTCCTCGTCCACGCCCATCCGGAGCCCGCGTCACTCACATCCCATCTGACCCGGCTTGCGCAAGCAACCCTGGAGGCGCAGGGGCACACCGTGCTGCAATCCGACCTCTACCGCATGAACTGGAAAGCCGTCTTCGATGCCCAGGACTTTCCCGACAGAAGCAACCCCGAGCACCTTTCCTTCATCCAGGAGTCCCGCCATGCCTTCTCACACCAATGCCAGACGGATGACGTGACCGCAGAACAGCGCAAGATCCAGGCAGCAGATGCCGTGCTCATGCTCTTTCCACTCTGGTGGTTCAGCATGCCCGCCATCATGAAGGGGTGGATCGATCGCGTCTGGGCCTATGGGCTGGCCTACGGTTATCGGGATGCCGGCAACCGCCATCGTTATGGCGAAGGAGGCTTTGCGGGCAAACGTGCCTTGCTTGCCGTTGCCGTGGGTGGCCCCGAAGTCGACTACTCACCGCGAGGCATCAACGGGCCGCTCGATCAGTTGCTGTTCCCCATCACGCATGGCACGCTGTTCTTTCCGGGCATGCAGGTGCTGCCCACATTCGCAGTCTATGGCGCAGTTCAAATCGACTCAGAACGCATGCGCCGCATCGAGGCTGCATGGCTTCAGCGTCTGAACGGCCTGTTCAGCGACGAGCCCATCCCCTTTCGTGCGCAGAATGGCGGCGACTATCCTGACCAGCACACGCTGGGCGAACACATCAGCCCGGCGCTGACCGGACTGACGGCACACATAGCCAGCGACTGATACAGCGTGCCGACAGATGCCCCGGCATCAGCCCTCGGTCGCCACCGAGACCTCCACCGGCTCCAGCGCGTCCAGCGCCGCCGGTGAGACGGCCACCAGAAAGCCGCGTTTGCCGCCGTTGATGTAGATGACATCGAGTGCACGGATGCTGCGCTCGACGTAGACCGGCAGCCGTGTCTTGGTGCCGAAGGGGCTGGTGCCGCCCACCAGATAGCCGGTCCACTTGTTGGCCTGCTTCGGATCGGCGGGGTCGATGTGCTTCATGCCCAGTTCACG
>JBHADS010000166.1:0-6782 GCA_041855185.1 Lautropia sp.
ACAGCGTGCGCCGACTGGTGACGACGGCGCATCACGAACTCTTCACGCTGCGCGACACCACAGCGCTCGATCGCTACTTCGCGCCGGATTTCATCGAGCATTCGCCGCTGGTGGCCAACGGGCTGCAGGGGCTGCGTGAGCTGGTCGACAGTTGTCCGGAACTTCGGCACGAAGCGGCGCGGGTGCTGGTGGACGGCGATCTGGTGACGATCCACGGCCGGTTCACCGGCCTGGATGAGCAGCCCCTGGTCGGCTTCGACCTGTACCGGGTGCGGGACGGCAAGATCGTCGAGCACTGGGACGGGCTGGTGCCGGAGGCAGCCCCCAACGCCAGCGGACGCACGCAGCTCGACGGACCGACCGATCCGGGCGAGGGACACGACAGCGAGCGCAACCGGGCTTTCATCATCGAGTATTTCACCCGCACGCTGATCGAGGGCGACTACAGTGGATTCCGGCGCTATACCGATGGCAGCCACTTTCTGCAGCACAGCCCAGACATCGCCGACGGGGTCGAGCCGGTGATCGCCTTTCTGGAGAAGCTGAAGGCCGAAGGCAGCCCGCTGGAATACGATCGCATCCACCGCAGCGTGGCCGACGGGCAGTTCGTGCTGACCCATTCCGAAGGCCGGATCGGCGGTCAGCGCCACGCCTATTTCGAGCTGTGGCGGGTGGAGAACGGGGTGCTGGCCGAGATGTGGGACGCCATCACCCCGGTGCCCGAGGATGATCAGGCGCTGCACCAGCACGGGATTTTCTGAAAGAAGCGTGGCAACACAGTCCAGCGCGCGGTTTTGGGATCAGCCCGCCTGGAAAGCCCCGCAGGACGTGCAGCACTGCGTTGCCAACCCCTTGAATCCATCCAAGGATTCAGCGGAGCTGGCGCCTTGTTCTGCTCGCCCTGTGGGGCTTTCGCGGGAACGAATACGTTCATAACACGCTCTAGAATGGAAGGCGCAGCACGAAAACCCCAACGGAGACACGATACGATGGCAGCCAAGAAAATCCTGATGCTCTGCGGTGATTACGCCGAGGATTATGAAACGATGGTCCCTTTCCAGACCTTGCTGGCGGTGGGCCATCAGGTCACGGCGGTCTGCCCGGGCAAAGGGGCGGGCGAGCAGATCAGAACCGCGATCCATGATTTCGAGGGAGCGCAGACCTACAGCGAGAAACCGGGCCACAATTTCACGCTCAACGGCAGCTTCGACGAGATCTCGGCTGCGGACTTCGACGCACTGGTGATTCCGGGTGGCCGGGCGCCCGAGTACCTGCGGCTGAACAAGACGGTGCTGGCGATCGTCCGGCACTTCTTCGAGGCCGGCAGCCCGTGGCAGCCGTCTGCCACGGCGCACAGCTGCTGGCTGCTGCCGGGGTGCTGAAGGGACGCGAATGCTCGGCCTACCCGGCCTGCCAACCCGAGGTGGAGGCGGTCGAGGGGCGCTATGCCGACATTCCGATCGATGCGGCCCACACCGAGGGCAATCTGGTGACGGCCCCAGCCTGGCCAGCCCACCCGGCCTGGCTGGCCCAGTTCCTCACCCTGCTGGGGACCCGGATCACGCTCTGATTGCCGTGAAGGACGACGTTTGTTCTTTCAATTTATTGTATATACAATAAATTGATGAAATACAGCTTCGACTTCGCCAAGCAGGCGCTCAATGTGGCAAAACACGGCGTGTTCTTTGCCACAGCGGAGCTGTTTGAATGGGAAAACGCACTCATCGCGGTCGATCGCAGGCGTGACTACAAGGAGTCACGCCTGGTTGCCATTGGCCCCATTGGCAAACGCTTGTACGTCATGGTTTTCACGCTCAGAGGCGTCCATGTCCGCATCATCAGCCTGAGAAAGGCCAATCTCCGGGAGGCACGACGCTATGTTCATCAAAGACAAATCCGGCCGTGAATTTCTGCTGCCCTCACCCGAGGAAGACCGGCGGATCAGCGCGGGTCTTGACGAGGACAGCCCTGAACTGGATGAAGACTTCTTCCGGCAGGCGCAACCTGCGGCGCAGATGCTGGGACAGGAAAAACTCGATGCGCTGGTCAGTCAGCGACAGCGCGGTCGCCCCAAGGGCAGCCTGGCCAAACAAACCAAGGAGCAGGTGTCGATCCGGCTGTCACGGGATGTGTTGGAACACTTCCGGGCAACCGGACCGGGTTGGCAGACCCGTATCGATACGGCACTGCGCGACTGGCTGGTGAAGCGCTGAGATCAGGCGTGTCTGCCCGCCACTTCGTAGGCAGCCATCGAGGGTGAGCCGTGGCGCAGCGCCTCGATGTCGCAGCCCTCGTACAGCTCGAAGGGCTGATGAATCCAGGGGCTGTCCTGCATCTTCACCACGCAGAAATCCGGCGTATAGACCGAGATCGGCTTCTGCCAGATGACGGCGGTACGGATTTCGGTCATGCCCGGATGGCGCTCCTGCAGAAACGGCAGCAGCTTCTGCAGCGTCACGCCGGAGTCGACCAGATCATCGGCCAGCAGGATGCGGCCCTTCGTCACATCCTCGGCCGAGCTGATCGTCGAGCCGATCTTCAGCTCGCCCTGCCCCACCACATTGCCGGTGGTGCGATAGGAGCTGGTCGTCAGCACGCCCAGCGGCTTGTTGAAGATCCGCGACAGCACATCACCGACGCGCAGCCCCCCGCGCGCCAGTGCGATCACCGCATCGAACTGCCAGCCGGAATCATGGATCTGCAGCGCGAGCTGCTCGATCAGACGGTGATACTCGGCCCAATCACAATACAGATGACCCTTGCTCATGGCTTCATCCTCGGCGGGCGGGGTGCTTCAGCACGATGGTTTCCTCACGATCCGGCCCGGTCGAGACGATGTCGATCGGCGCACCGGAGAGTTCCGCCAGACGCTCGACATAGCGCTGCGCGGCCACCGGCAGGTCTTCCCAGCGCTTGGCGCCCCGGGTGTTCTCCTTCCAGCCCGGCATTTCCTCGTACACCGCCTTGCAGCGGGCCACGGCCGGCGCCCCGGTCGGCAGGCGATCGACGCGGGAGACGGTGCCATCGGGTGCCGTCATCTCGTAGTGCGTGCAGATGCGCAGCGTTTCCAGCCCATCCAGCACGTCGAGCTTGGTCAGGCACAGGGCCGAGACACCGTTCAGCTCGATCGAACGACGCATGATCACGGCATCGAACCAGCCACAGCGGCGCGGACGGCCGGTGACGGAGCCGAACTCGTGCCCCCGGTTGGCCAGATGGGCGCCGATTTCGCAATCCAGCTCGGTCGGGAACGGACCGCTGCCCACCCGCGTGGTGTAGGCCTTGGCAATGCCCAGCACGAAGTTCAGATTGGTCGGGCCGATGCCGGCGCCGGCTGCGGCAGCACCGGCCACGCAGTTGCTGCTGGTCACATAGGGATAGGTGCCGTGATCGATGTCCAGCAGTGCGCCCTGGGCGCCCTCGAACATCAGGTGCTCGCCCCGTTTCAGCGCATCGGCCAGCAGACCGGCCACGTCGGCCACCATCGGCTTCATCCGCTCGCCGAAGGCCAGCGCCTCGTCGGCCACCTGTTCCCAGTCGAGGGTGTCGACCTTGTAGTAGTTGGCCAGCACGAAATTGTGCAGATCCATCGCCTCACGGATGCGCTCGCGTGCCTGCTCGGGCACATAGAGATCCTCGACGCGGACGGCGCGGCGCGCCACCTTGTCCTCGTAGGCCGGACCGATGCCACGGCCGGTGGTGCCGATCTTGGCGGCGCCGCGATGCGCTTCACGCGCCTGATCCAGCGCGATGTGATAAGGCAGGATCAGCGGGCAGGCGGGGCTGATGCGCAGGCGGCTGCAGACATCGACGCCGGCAGCCTCCAGCTCGGTGATCTCGGTGAACAGCGCAGCAGGCGAGAGCACGACGCCGTTGCCGATATAGCAGGTGACATCTTCGCGCAGGATGCCCGAGGGAATCAGCCGCAGCACCTGTTTGCGCCCGCCCACCACCAGCGTGTGGCCGGCGTTGTGACCGCCCTGGAAGCGGACGACCCCCTTCACCTCATCGGTCAGCAGGTCGACGACCTTGCCTTTGCCTTCATCACCCCATTGGGTGCCCACGATCACCAGATTCTTGCTCATCCCTTTATCCCCACAACCTGCCATTGACCGTCGATCGATTCGATCCGCCGGTCACAAGAAACACTGCCAAGGCGGGCAGGATCCTGACCCGGCAATAATTGCAATACGTTTTCACCCGCCTCGCGCAAGCGATCGAGCAGCGCCAGCAGCGCCTGGTCGTCGGACCAGGGGGCGAGAATCACGGCCTGCGGCGCCGTCCGGGAGCCGCGCAGCTCGACCAGTTCCCGCAGGTCCAGCGAGAAACCCGTCGCGGGCCGCGCCCGCCCGAACACCGCACCGATGCCGTCATAGCGGCCGCCCCGCCCGAGCACGCGAGCATGACCCGCCACATAGCCGGCGAAGCTCAGCCCGGTGTGATAACGGAAACCCTGCACATCGGCCAGATCGAGCGCCAGCTGCACCCGACCGGCATGCTGCTGCAGACGCGGCGCCTGCAGCAGCGCATCCATTTCGTCCAGCAGCGCGGTTGCAGCGGGCCAGGGCCGGAAGACCTCGCGGGCCTTCGCCATCGCCTGGTCGATGGGGCCGAAGCACTCACTCATCGCCAGCAGCGCACCGGCTGCCGGCCGGTGGGCAACGGGTGCCAGCAGATCGCGCAGCGCCGGCAGATTGCGTGCCAGCAGCAGGCCGAGAATCGATTCCTCGTCGATGTCGGGCAGCTCGGCCAGCAGCAGGTTCGCGAGCCCCAGATGGCAGACATCGAGCCGGACCGGACCCAGCTCGGCCAACTGCAGCGAGCGCAGGAACAGGTCGATGATCTCGATGTCGGCCTCGATGCCGGCATGACCATAGATCTCGGCACCGATCTGCACGGGCTCGCGCGAGCCGGCCAGGCCATTGGGCCGGGTGCGCAGCACCGAGGCGCAATAACAGAGCCGGGTCACGTCGCGCCCCTGCAGCAGATGCGCATCGATGCGCGAGACCTGTGGCGTGATGTCGGCCCGCACGCCGAGACTCTGCCCGGAGAGCTGATCGATCAGCTTGAAGGTCTTGAGATCGAGATCGCCCCCCCGCCCGATCAGCAGGGAATCGAGATATTCGACCAGCGGCGGCAGCACCGGCTCGAAGCCATGCCGCCGATAGCAGTCCAGCAAGGCCCGCCGCAGCGTCTCGAAGTCCTCTGCCTGATGAGGCAGCAAATCAGAAATGCCTTCCGGCAAACGCCAACGGTTATTCATGAGACCCACATCACCAACATTCCGCTCAACAGCAGCATCAAGCCGACGAAACGCAATTGACCATCCCGCATCTGGATCAGCTTCTGCAGGGTTTCGCGCCAGATGGCCGGCAGCAGGAAGGGCATCAGCCCTTCCAGTACCAGCGCGAAGCCCAGCCCCAGCAACCAGGGCGAGACAGCCATGTCGTCCATCGGCGTCTACCGGAAACTTCAGATTCTATCGGGAAGATGCCTTCGGCACCGAAGCACCCGAAGATGCGGCGGAATCGGCCGTCGCCCCCCGGAAGTATTTGAAGAAATCGGCTTCGGGATCGAGCACGAGCATGTCGGAACGATCGGCAAAGGAGGCACGATAGGCTTCGAGGCTGCGATAGAAGCTGGCGAACTCGGGGTTCTTGCCAAAGGCTTCGGCGTAGATGCGGCTGGCCTCGGCATCACCGGCGCCCCGCTCCTTCTGGGCATCGCGGTAGGCGCTCGCCATCAGCACTTCGCGCTGGCGATCGGCATCGGCGCGGATCTTCTCGCCATCAGCCGCGCCCTTGGCGCGACGCTCGTTGGCCACGCGCTTGCGCTCGGACTGCATCCGCTCGTAGACCCGCTCGGCCACATCCGGCGCGAAATCCACCCGCTTCAGACGCACATCGACGATGCTGACACCGATCTTCGACAGTTCGGCGGCGATCGCCTGCGTCACCTTGACGACCAGCGTGTCACGTGCCGAGGAAATCACGTCGGCCACCGTCAGGCGCGCAATCTCGTTGTTGAGTGCCGAACGCAGCTGGCGGCCGATCCGGTCCTCGGCCATCAGCGGGTTCTGCCCGACCGAGACGAAGAACTGACGCGGGTCGCTGATGCGCCATTTCACGTAGGAATCGACCTGGATGTTGATCTTTTCCGAGGTGATGAAACGGTCGATCTCGTCGCTGTCATAGGTCAGCGTGCGCTTGTCGAAGTAGCGCACCTCCTGGAACGGCGGCGGCAGCTTGAAGTACAGGCCCGGCTCGGTGATCACCCGCTTGATCTCGCCGAGGGCGAAGACGACGGCGGACTGGCGCTGGTCGACCACGAACAGGCAGGAAAATGCCAGCACGATCAGCAGACCGATCGTGGACAGCAGGATCAGAAAACGATTCATGAAATGCTCCGGTCTGCGGCGGTGAGGGTCTGCAAAATGCAAGGACGGTTCATCGGCTGTAGCTCCGCTCGCGGCTTCTCAGCGCGTTGGCCGCCGCCGAGGCCCGGCTCTCGGTCAGATTGGACGAATTGGCCGGTTGCGGCGTGTTCGTGCTGACCGGCGCCTGATCCAGCGCGGCATCGTTGCGCGCGGCGGCATTGACCGCCTTGCCTGCGCCCGCTTTTTCCATCAGCTTGTCCAGCGGCAGATACAGCAGGCTGCCATTGCTCTTGGAATCCATGTACACCTTGGTGGTGTTGGCAAAGATCTGCTGCATGGTTTCCAGATACATCCGCTCGCGCGTCACCTCCGGCGCCTTCGCATACTGCTGCAGCACCTGATCGAA
>JBHADS010000167.1:0-4045 GCA_041855185.1 Lautropia sp.
GGGCTGGCCACCAATCTGCAGTTCGTCGAGAACGTGATCAACCACCCGGATTTTGCGGCGGGCCGGGTCACGACGCGCTTCATCGACACCACGCCGGAACTCTTCGACTTTGCCGGTCGCCGCGACCGCGCCACCCGCTTGCTGCAGTACCTGGGTGATGTGATCGTCAACGGTCATGCCGACCTGAAGGGGCGTGCGGCGCCGGATCTGAGTCATGTACACGTGGAGCCGCCCCGTGTGCTGCCGGCCAAGGTGCTGCCCGAAGGCAACCGCGACCGTCTGAAGCGGATGGGGCCGGCCGGCTTTGCGCAGTGGATGCGCGACCAGAAGCAGCTGCTGCTGACCGACACCACGATGCGCGATGCACACCAGTCGCTGTTCGCCACCCGGATGCGGACCTACGACATGCTGCCGGCCGCTCCCTTCTATGCGAACCGTCTGCCGCAGCTGCTGTCGCTGGAGTGCTGGGGCGGCGCCACCTTCGATGTGGCCCTGCGCTTCCTGAAGGAAGACCCCTGGGAGCGTCTGCACCGGCTGCGCGAGGCGATGCCGAACATGCTGCTGCAGATGCTGCTGCGGGCCTCGAATGCGGTCGGCTACACCAACTATGCCGACAACGTGGTCAAGCACTTCGTGCAGCAGGCCGCCCGTGAGGGGGTCGATGTCTTCCGCGTCTTCGATTCGCTGAACTGGGTCGAGAACATGCGGGTGGCGATCGATGCCGTCAACGAGAGTGGGGCGATCTGCGAAGGCACGCTCTGCTACACCGCCGACATCTTCGACACCAGCCGTGCCAAGTACAACCTGTCCTACTACGTGGGCCTGGCCAAGCAGCTGGAGAAAGCCGGTGCGCATGTGCTGGGCATCAAGGACATGGCCGGCGTCGGCCGGCCGCGGGCGATTGCCGCGCTGGTGAAGGCGCTGCGCGAGGAAACCGGTCTGCCGGTGCACTTCCATACCCACGACACCAGCGGGGCTTCGGTGGCCACGGTGTTGGCGGCCGTCGCTGCCGGCGTGGATGCGGTCGACGGGGCGCTCGATTCGATGAGCGGCCTGACTTCGCAGCCCAGCCTCAATGCGATCGTGGCGATGCTCGAAGGCGATGCCCGCGACCCGCAGATCGACCAGGGCGCGCTGCGCGAGCTGGCCAATTACTTCGAGGGCGTGCGTCGCTACTATTCGCCCTTCGAGTCCGACATCCGCAGCGGCACCGCCGATGTCTACCACCACGAGATGCCGGGCGGACAGTACACCAACCTGCGCGAGCAGGCCCGCGCCATCGGGCTCGAGCATCGCTGGCCCGAGGTGTCCCAAGCCTATGCCGAGGTCAACAAGCTGTTCGGCGACATCGTCAAGGTGACGCCGACCTCCAAGGTGGTGGGCGACATGGCGATCATGATGGTGGCCAACGATCTCAGCGCCGAGGACGTGGCCAACCCCGAGCGCGAAGTGGCTTTTCCCGAGAGCGTGGTCTCGCTGTTCAAGGGCGAGCTGGGCTTCCCCCCGGATGGCTTCCCCGAGGCGCTGGGCCGCAAGGTGCTGAAGGACACCCCGCCCGAGCCCTATCGTCCGGGCGATCGCATCGCGCCGGTCGATTTCGAGCAGGTGCGTGAGAAGGCCGAAGCCGAGGCCGGGCGCTCGCTGGAGGAGCATGACATTGCTTCGTGGCTGATGTATCCGAAGGTGACGGCTGGTTACTGGGATCACTTCCGCAAATATGGCGATGTCGGTCTGCTGCCGACCTCGGCCTTCTTCTATGGCCTGAAGGAGCATGAGGAAATCTCGGTTGAGCTGGACCCTGGCAAGGCGCTGGTGATCAGCCTGCAGGGGGTGACGCCGCCGGACGCCGAAGGGCTGTGCCGCGTCTTCTTCG
This sequence comes from Lautropia sp., assembly GCA_041855185.1. Taxonomy (GTDB): domain Bacteria; phylum Pseudomonadota; class Gammaproteobacteria; order Burkholderiales; family Burkholderiaceae_E; genus Lautropia. Next base: position 1,874 of record JBHADS010000167.1, read on the forward strand.
AGATGAACGGTCAACCGCGTACCGTGCGGATTCGCAAGGCAGGTTTTGGCGCGGCCATCGAGCAGCGGCCCAAGGCAGACGGCAACAACCCGCTGCATGTGGCGGCGCCGATGCCGGGCATGATCGTCACCGTGGCAGCCGTGCCCGGCCAGAAGGTCAAGGCCGGCGATCCGCTGCTGTCGATCGAGGCGATGAAGATGGAGTCGCAGATCCGTGCCGAGCGTGATGGTGTGGTGGCTGCCGTCCATGTCAAGACCGGTGAGACGGTGGCGGCGCACGATTTGCTGCTGGAGTATCAGACACCGGCTGCAAAGGACTGAAACACGCAGTGATATAAGCGCGAAGACCGACATTCTCCGGGCGGGATTCACGGTAGAATCCTTCCATATGCCCTCGGGCTCGTGTGGCGGCCGTTCTGGGTGACAGGGCTCTGTTCTGCCCTGCAACCCAGGCAACCGTGGCGCGGGCGTAGCCGGCCCCTTTGGGGCCGGATGCGTCTTCGACGGCTGTCGGCCTGCTGCCCTGTCCTGCGTTCGACGGTCTTCTTTCCACCGCTGGCGGGGCAAAATTCAAGCAAAAAAGCAGTTTTGTTGCACCGGTGCGTGTGCTGCGTGGGGCCGCAGTCCCCCTCGATCCATCGTCAATCGTCTTCGTCAGATGATGAGGGCGGTTTTTGCCCTTGAGATCGCGCAGCGCCACTGACCGGAGCAGCCAGTCAGATAGAGGATTGAATGAACAAAAGTGAACTGATCGATACGATCTCCAGCGAAGCCGACATCAGCAAAGCTGCCGCCGAGCGTGCGCTGACCTCCGCAATGGGCGCCATCATGAAAGCTGTCGCCGAGGGCGACCGGGTGACGCTGGTGGGCTTTGGCACCTTCCACGTCAGCAAGCGCAACGCCCGCACGGGTCTGAACCCGCGCACCGGCGAAAAGATCGAGATCGAAGCGGCCTATGTGCCGAAATTCACGCCTGGCGCTGCCTTCAAGGAAGCGGCCAACCAGAATCGCAAGTAAGCAGGCGCAGCCTGTTCCGTCCCGGCTTCCAGGCCGGGATGAGGCGGGCAGAAGTCGCCGACGCATCCGGCAGGGCAGCTCTCATCGACTGCCCGATCCGGCTTCTCCGTAGGGGCCGAAGCCTCGGATTGCTGGCTTGCCATCCTCCTGCCCGGTGTCATCCCGTATGACATCGGGCATTTTCATGTCGGCACGGCCTGTGTCGCTGTCGCCAAGCCTTGGGGCAGCGCGCTGTGCCGCTCAGGCTGCATCCAGGCTCAGGCGGGCCAGCTGCTCCTGCAGGTGCTGGATCTGACCCTGCCAGTAACGGGCCGAGCCGAACCACGGAAAGGCCGCAGGGAAGGCGGGGTCGGTCCAGCGTTCGGCCAGCCAGGCGCTGTGGCGGATCATCCGCAGCGTGCGCAATGGCTCGATCAGGCCCAGCTCCCGCCGGTCCAGCGGACGGATCTGCTCGTAACCGGCCAGCAGCTCTTCCATCGCCTGCGAGGCAGCGCCGTGGGCGCCCTCCGGGTGGGTCTGGCCGGCAGCATCGGCCACCATCCACAGATCCTGAATGGCCGGCCCCATCCGGCTGTCGTCCAGATCGACGAAGTGCGGGCCGTGCGCTTCGGTCCAGAGCAGATTGCCCAGATGGCAGTCGCCATGCAGGCGGATCTGCCGAAAGGGGGCGTCCACAGGGCTCAGCCGCGCCTCGATCCGCTCGCAGCAGCGACGGGCGACCGCCGCCCAGCTCTGCTGCAGTTCGGGGGGCAGCCAGGGACCCTCCAGCACCCGCTCGATCGAGGCCCAGCCATCGAGCTGGCAGCTGAGCGGCGGACGGTGCCGGAAAGGCCGGCGGGCGCCAACCTGATGGATGCGGGCGATGAACTGGCCGATGCGCTCGCGCATGGCCGGGCCTTCCCGCACGTGGTCCAGCTCGGGCACGCGCCCGCCCTGACGGGCATAGAGTGCGATGAAGAAGCCATGACTCTCGAACAGCGTGTCGGCGGCGCCGGGGGAGGGCTCGGCCTCGGTCTCGGCTTCGGTTTCGGTTTCGGCGGGTGGCTCCCCGACCCCCGTCCAGGCTCCCTCCATCGCATCATCGCCGGGCGCCCGTTCATCCAGCGCTGCGCTGTCGAAAGCCATCAGCCGCTGCAGGGCCGGGCGGTCGAGCGGA
>JBHADS010000168.1:0-3413 GCA_041855185.1 Lautropia sp.
CCGATTCCGGGCGCAACGCACCCCGATACCGTCGCCGTGCCCGGCTGGACCCCGCGCGCAGCACGTGGTGGCCTGCCGTCACGCTTCCGGGCACGCCCCGCCGCGCCGCAGACAGAGGCCGCCCCGAGCGCCCCTGCCGCTTCGCAGGGCGAGACCTCTGCTCAGGGCACCGCTGTCGTTCCCCAGGGTGCGACCTCCGCTCAGGGCGCCCCTGTCGTTCCGCAGGAGGAGACCTCCCCTCCGCCCCCCCCTGCCGTCAAGACAGGAGCCTCCGGCCCGCAGCAGCCGGCCGATGCAGCAGCAAGCGCAGCGCCCCTCGCACCGGCGCCCCGGGTTCAGGGTGGGGTCGTGCCCGCAGCAGCCGTCCGGCCCGGCACGCAGCCCACACCGCCCGCCATCACGCCCGCAGCCCCTCTCTCGCCCACCGCTGCGGCTGCGCCCTCTCAGGCGATGCCAGCGGCATATCCCCAGCCAACCGCTGGGGGCCAGGTGCAGAGCGAAGCACCCCGGGCGCCCGCCCAGACGCCTGCTGTCACCGCCGCCATCCCAGCAGAAGCAGCGCGGGCTCAGGCCGCTGAGGCCCGTGCTGGGACCGTGCCAGATGCCAAACCCGCGGCTCAGCCGTCGGCTCCCGAGGCCACGAACGCCGCCAGGCGGCTCTCCGATCCGGCCGGCCGGGCTGGCGCCGATGTGGCCGGGACTGGTGGTGGTACTGGTGGTACTGGTGCTGGTATCGGTGCTGGTGCTGATGCGGGTAGCGATGCCGACGCGGACACCGGGCGCGTCAGCGTCGGCCGGGATTCCTACATCGTGCCGACACAGGCCGACGAAGCGCCGCAGGAAGCCGAGCGGCCGGCCCGAGCCGGCTGGCTGGCCCGGCTGCGTGGCGGCCTGGCCCGGACCCGCTCGCAGATCAGCGCGATCTTCTCGCGCTCGAAGATCGACGAGTCGCTGTACGAGGAGCTGGAAACGGCGCTGCTGGCCAGCGACACCGGCTATGGCACCACCGAATGGCTGCTGACCGAGCTGCGTGCCCGTGCCAAGCGCGACCGGATTCAGGACGCAACGGCGCTGAAAGCGGCACTGACGCAGATTCTGACCGAGCTGCTGACCCCGCTGGAGCAACCGATCCAGATCGACCGCGCCGAGCCGCTGGTGATGATGATCACCGGGGTCAACGGCGCCGGCAAGACCACCTCGATCGGCAAGCTCGCCCGTCATCTGCATCAGACCGAGCAATCGGTGCTGCTGGCCGCCGGCGACACCTTCCGGGCAGCCGCCCGCGAGCAGCTGGCACGCTGGGGCGAACGCAACCAGGTGCAGGTCATCGCCAGCGAAGGTGGCGACCCGGCAGCCGTGGCCTTCGACTCGGTGAAGGCCGGTCAGGCGCGCAAGGTCGATGTGGTGATGATCGACACCGCCGGTCGCCTGCCGACGCAGCGCCATCTGATGGACGAACTGAAGAAGGTTCGTCGGGTGATCGGCAAGGCAATGACAGACGCGCCGCACGAGGTGCTGCTGGTGCTGGACGGCAATACCGGCCAGAACATGCTGGCACAGGTGCAGGCATTCGACGACGCCGTGCAGCTGACGGGCCTGATCGTCACGAAGCTGGACGGTACGGCCAAGGGTGGTGCCATCGCGGCCCTGGCCCATACCCGGCGCGATCGTCCGCTACCGGTGTATTTCATCGGGGTCGGTGAAGGCGTCGAGGATCTGCAGGCTTTCAGCGCCCAGGAGTTTGCCTCGGCACTGCTGCACTGAGCCGGCCTCGCCACAACGGAAGCGCCGAAAGCACCTGGGGGGGGCCACCGGGCACCCCAGGTGCGCCCCCCCAGGTGCAGGCCCGGCGCGCAGAGCCCGGTTTTTGCTGCAGAGACTGTCGCAGCGCGTTCAGCGCGCATCAGGCCGCTCAGCGCCCTCCACCCCTTGCCGCCTGCCCTCCGCCCCCGGCCCCTGCCGCCTTGGCTCGGAATGCCTCGCAGGGATCACGACGATCGGGAGCCGGAGCGGTCAGCACCACCAAGTCGTAGGCGTGCGCCCACTCGGCGGCCCGTTCCGGGCCAACCCGTGCCGCCAGCGGTGTGAGCCGCTGCTCCCCGGTCTGCCCGGAAAGCAGTGCGTTCCGCTTCCCGTCAGCGGCGCGATGTGCTGCCACCGGGTCCGCCGAATCCTGCGACCCATGCCGCGAAGCGCTCCCCTCGGGCTGCTGCGTGGACTGCGGCAGACTTTCAAAACCCACGACCAGCAGCCGCTGCGCAACCTCAGGCAGATAGCGCGGCACACCATACTGGCGGTTCACATGGCCATTGCCGGCCAGCAGCAGGCGACGTGCTCCCGGCGCAGTAGCCAGCAACGGCTGGGCCAGCGCGGCATCCCGCAGCCGCTGCACCCTCACCATCGGCCCCACCATCGCTTCGGGCAGCGCATGGCAATGCCCGGCCCGGACCGCGTCGCTCAGCCGCCGCTGGGCATCCTCGTCCCAGTCCGCCCGGGCCAGCCCTGCCTCCAGTACATCGGGCACAGTCCGCCGGCGGGCGACGGCCTCCCCGGTCTGCCCGTTGCGGCCTGCTTGCACTGCCTCACCACCGGTGCCATACACCTGCCGGGAGCCTTCCGATCCTTCCGCCTGCATCGAGCGTCGCATCCGCGCCCGGGCCTCGTCGCGCGACAGGTTCGCGGCGATCCACGGCAGTCCGCTCTGCTGAGCCGCCTCGAACAAGGGCCGATAGGCATCCAGCCCCCAGCCCTGCGCATCGAATCGTGCCGCCTCCAACCAGTGTGCAAGCGGCGCCTCCGGCTCGGCCCTTTGCACTGCCGCCAGCGCCGCGGCATGCTCCCGATCGAAGTGCTCGAACACGATCGCCTGATCCCGCCCGGCCGGCGAGCGCGCATCCGGCGCCGACTTCGATCCGGCATCCGCCCAGGCGCGCAGCCAGCGGGCACGCAGTCGATGATGCAGCGGCTGATCATGCTGCTCGCCCATCAGCACCCAGGGTGTCGCAGCCGCGCGACGGATCAAGAGTTCTTCGGACACGGGCGCTCCGGTCTCTGTATCGAAAATCAAGGCTTCGGGCGGTTCGGATGAGGGATGCGGTGTCCGCGCTGCTGTCTGTGTCGATGCATCCACCATCACGCAACCTGCAGCCAACATATTAAGAATCCACAACAAAAACCCGTACCGCCCCATCCTCGCCTCCCCGCTGTCTTACCATCACCACACCGCAGCTGTGCCTTCGTCGCCAGCGCTTCACCCCCGCCCTGCCACCGGCCTGTCCTGACCGTGTGTCGCCGGGATTTGACGCCTGCGCGGTGGAACGAGAATATGACAGCTGCGATCGATCGATGAGGAAATGCATACCATGCAAGCATTTATTCTTGCCGGCGGCTTCGGCACCCGGATCAGCGAAGAA